>JBKOWI010000052.1:0-24986 GCA_046724315.1 Pseudomonadota bacterium
CCCGATCATTGCGACGAAACCGCAGCGCGTGCCCGTCTCCGTGGCAGGAGCCTCAGACATCAGGCGGAGCCTGCCACACTCCCTCGCGGACCAGCATGGCAAGAGCGGCGGCCTGCTCTGCGGCGCGCTTGTTGGCGCCGGTGCCACGTTCAGGCGCCACTCCGTCGATTTGCACCTCGGCAGTGAAGCGGGGCGCGTGATCCGGGCCTTCGCGGGCAACTTCGAGATAGCGCGGCAGCGGCAACCGCCGCCCTTGCGCCCATTCCTGCAACAGCGACTTGGCGTCAGGGGCGGCAAGCTCCAGCATGTCGAGCTGCGGCTTCCAGAAGCGGCGCACCACGGCCCGCGCCGGGTCGTAGCCGCCATCGGCGAAGATGGCACCGAGCACCGCCTCGCAGGCATTGGCGAGAATGGTCTTCTTGCTGCGGCCGCCGCTCCCCGCTTCTCCCCCGCTCATTAGAATGAATGCACCGAGCTCCCACTCCTGCGCGATCTCGGCACAAGTCTCGGCGCGAACGAGATGATTGAACCAACGCGCAAGCTCTCCCTCACGTGCCTTGGGGAAGGAATCGGCAAGAAGCTCGGCAACGGCGAGACCAAGTACGCGGTCGCCAAGGAACTCCAGCCTCTCGTTGTCCTCTTGAGGACGAGCGCCTGCGCGCGCGCTCGCATGAGTGAGCGCTACCTTGAGCAGAGCAGGGTCAGAGAAATCGCGCCCGAGCCGGGCGCACAAATCTTTGAGTGCCCGCGCCTTGAGCAAGGCTTAATGCACCACCTGGAAGATGCGCGACCAGCGGACGCTCGTCGGCCAGTGCCAAAACTCCCAGAAGCTCGTGCTCTCGTCGAGCGAGAAGAAGATGATTTGCGCCTTGCCGACGAGATTCTGAAACGGCACGAAACCGACCTCTGACAAGAACCGGCTATCGGTCGAGTTGTCGCGGTTGTCGCCCATCATGAAGAACTCGCCTTCGGGCACCTTGTAGACCTCAGTGTTGTCTCCGAAGCCCTCTTGCACCAAGTCGATAACGGGATACGTCACGCCGTTCGGCAGCGTTTCGAGATAGCGCGCCACGTGCCGCTCGCGGCCCGACGGTTCGGTGGTGACGAAGTCATCGGTACGCACCTTCGGCACCGGCTTGCCGTTGATGTTGAGGATGCCGTGGATCATCTGGATCTCGTCGCCGGGGAGGCCGATCACACGCTTGATGTAATCGGTCTCATTGTCGCGCGGCAGCTTGAACACGACCACATCGCCGCGCTCTGGCTCTTTCGACCAGATACGGCCTGGGAACAAATTGAGCCCGAAGGGGAAGGAGTACCGGCTGTAGCCGTAGCTGTATTTCGAGACGAAGAGATAATCGCCGACGAGCAGCGTTGGGATCATGGAGCCCGACGGAATATTGAAGGGCTGAAACAGGAAAATCCGCACGATGAGCGCGAGGATCAGCGCGTGAATGATCACGCGGACGGTGTCCTTCACGCTGCTCCTAGCTTCCGTGTTCTCGGCTTCTACGCTCATGCGGAAGCTCTCCTCGGGTTCATGGTCAATTCAGGCTCGTAAAGGTTAGGCGCCCCTATAGCCTCTCCCCGGTGATCAGGCAAACGCGTCAGTCGCGGAGCGAGACCTTTACGGCAGAGATGATGACGATCGCCTGGGCAGTGGGGAAATCGTCGGTGATCGAGAGGTCGATGCGAACCTCGTGGCCTTCGGGAGTGAGCTGCTCGAGCGCCCGCGCCGCCCCTCCAGTGAGCTGCAATGTGGGGCGGCCAGATGGCAAATTCACCACGCCCATGTCGCGCCAGAACACGCCTTGGCGGAACCCCGTGCCAAGCGCCTTGGCGCAGGCCTCCTTGGCGGCAAAACGCTTGGCGTAAGAGGCGGCGCGTTCTGCGCGGTTGTCGGATTTCCGCCGCTCGATTTCGGTGAAAACGCGGGACAGGAAGCGCTCGCCATAGCGCTCGATAGTGCGCTCGACCCGCCTGATGTCGATGATGTCGTTGCCGAGCCCGATGATCATCACGTGCCGGAGGCCCTGGCTTCCGTGTCGCTATGCCGCAGGGCCGCGCGCGCCTCATCCATGATGGCACGCATGCGTGCGACACTCTTGGCGAGACCCACGAAAATCGCCTCGCCCACGAGGTAATGACCGATATTGAGCTCGACGATCTCGGGAATCGAGACGACGGGCGTGACGTTATCATAGTTGAGCCCGTGGCCCGCGTGGACCTCGAGCCCTGCCTTGGCGCCCCGCCGAGCCTCCTCCACAAGGCGAGAAAGCTCGCGGCGGAACGAAGGCGTGTCGCCTTCCATTGCAGCTCCGCAATAGGTGCCGGTGTGGAGCTCGATTGCATCGGCACCGACTTTGCGCGACGCATCGATCTGCTCGGGGTCAGGGTCGATAAACAGCGAAACCTGGATGCCGGCTTGTCTGAGCTTGGCGACAAATGGCGTAAGCGTTTGAATCTGTGACACGACGTCGAGACCACCTTCGGTGGTGATCTCGAGACGCCGCTCCGGCACAAGGCAACAGGCATGCGGCCGCACTTCGAGGGCGATAGCGAGCATTTCCGGCGTCACCGCCATCTCCAGATTGAGCGGCGCGATCGCTGCCGCCATGAGCCTCGCGATATCTTCATCCCTGATGTGGCGGCGATCCTCGCGGAGATGCGCGGTGATATTGTCGGCGCCTGCCTCGACGGCTAGTCTCCCCGCGCGCAACGGATCCGGATAACGGCCTCCCCGCGCGTTGCGCAACGTGGCGATGTGGTCGATGTTGATGCCGAGGCGGATCGGGGCCACGCTCTCGATGTTGCGCGCGGTCATCGCAGGAACGGTCGTCATCGCGCGCCGACGGCCTCCCCTCTCGACCGGGTACCAAGCTCGCGAAGGCGGCGATGTTTGTAGGCCTCGACCATCGGCTTGACGAGCACGTAGCTCAGCGCGGCGAGTGCCAGTCCCACGGGGATGCAGCCGAGCGACATCGGCTTCAAGATCGGCCAAAGCTTCTCGAGCGAAGATTGGAAAATGCCGTTGGAGAGGTCGATGTTGTGCTTGACGGCACGGCCGCCGAGCATAAAGTGGCCGACCTCGTAGGTGGTATACCACAGTAGTGGATAAGTCAGCGGGTTGCCAAAGAAGGTGCCAAGCACGGCGGCGACAATGCTGCCGCCGACCGCCCAGGCGATCAAGGCAGCCATGATCATGTGGGTGCCAAGAAAGGGTGTAGCCGCAGAGAACACGCCGACCGCAAAACCGAGCGCGACGGCATGGGGAGATTCGCTCAAGCGCTTCAGGCGATAAAGGACGTAGCGTGTCGATCGGCTCCAGCTCCGGCGCGGCCAAAGGTGCACGCGTATCCGCCCGAGAATGCTCTCCTCTTCGCGGCGCCTGAACAGCATCGTCACCTCTCGACAGACTTAGAACCAACCGCCGGGTGATTGCGTCCCGTTGGCGACCAAGGCCCTACCATATCTAGGTTAAGTTCTTCCAGAAACCAGCGCGCTTAACCGTTCGCCCGGGCGGCGCTCGACACCACATCTTTGGCTCTGAGCCCGGCAATGATCTCGTTCAGGTGTTTCAGGTCCCACACTTCGAGGTCGATCAGCATCTCGGTGTAATCGGGCACCCGGTTCGTCATCTTCACATTATCGATATTGCCGTCTGCCTCGCCGATCACGGTGGCCACTTGGGCAAGGCTCCCCGGCTCGTTCAGCACCGTCACCGCGAGCTTGGCCGGAAAGCGCTGGGGGTTATCCTCGTCGATGTCCCAGGTCACGTCGATCCATCGCTCGGGCTCCTCGTCGAAGGCCTTAAGCGCCTCGGCGTGGATGGGATAGATGGTGATACCCTGCCCGGGACTGAGAATGCCGACGATGCGATCGCCAGGCACCGCGCCGCCATCGGCGAAGCTAACCGGCAAATCGCCCCGCAAACCCCTGATGGGGATGCTGCTTGGGCCATCCTTTGGCGCCTTGCCGCTCGACCCAGGCCAGCGGAACTTGAGGCCGATCACCTTGCCGAGCCCGAACCAGCCCTCGTCGGTGCGCTTGAGTTTGCGCCTTCGCTTCTGCGCTTCGGTTGAGCCCTCATCCGGGAAAACCGCGCGAAACACATCAGCCGAGGATAGTTCGCCGCGTCCTATCGCCGCCAACACATCTTCTGTTGTCTTCTGCGACAGGCGGCCAAGCGCGGCCGAAACTGCCTCCTCGCCAAAGGTCTTCTCGCGGCGCTGGAAGGCGCGCACCAGAATCTCGCGGCCGAGCTTGCCATATTGCGCGCGCACCGCGTCGCGGGTCGCACGCCTGATGGCCGAGCGCGCCTTGCCGGTGACGGCAATGCTCTGCCAGGCCGAGGGCGGAAGCTGCGCCTTCGAGCAGATGATCTCGACCTCGTCGCCGTTCCTAAGCTCGGTCGTAAGCGGCATCGGCCTACCGTTGATCTTGGCGCCGACGCAAGTGTTGCCGATGTCGGTGTGCACCGCATAGGCAAAGTCGATGGGATTTGCCCCTCTCGGCAGAGCGATCAGCCGTCCCTTAGGCGTGAAGCAGAATACCTGGTCCTGGAACAGCTCGAGCTTGGTGTGCTCGAGAAACTCCTCAGGGTTGTCACCGTCAAGAAGCATGCCGACGAGATGGCGGAGCCAACGATAGGCATTGGTGTCTTGCGACGGCGCCACGCCCTTCGGCGTATGCGACCCATTGACGTCCTTGTAGAGCGCATGCGCGGCGACGCCATATTCGGCAACCGAGTGCATCTTCTCGGTGCGGATCTGTAGCTCGACGCGCTGATGGCGCGGGCCGACGATCGTGGTGTGGATGGACTGATAGTCGTTCTGCTTAGGATTCGAGATGTAATCCTTGAAACGGCCAGGGACAGCGTGCCACGTGCTATGCACCACCGAGAGTGCGCGATAGCAATCCTCGACCTCGGGCACCACGATGCGGAAGGCATAAATGTCGGACAGCTGCTCGAGTGAGATCTGCTTCCGCTCCATCTTGCTCCAGATGGCGTAAGGCTTCTTCTCGCGGCCGGCGACGATTCCGGCGACCTTTGCTTCCTTGAGCTTGCTGGTGACCGCGTCCTCGATCTCATCGATCAGGCCTTGGTTACGCTTGCGCAAAATCTTGAGTCGCTCGACGACCGCTGCGTAGGCCTCGGGATTGAGCGCCTTGAAGGCATGGTCCTCGAGTTCTTCGCGCAGCCATTGCATGCCCATGCGGCCGGCAAGGGGCGCATAGATGTCCATGGTCTCTTCGGCGATGACCGTGCGCTTGGCCGGCTTGATATGCTCGATCGTGCGCATGTTGTGCAGGCGGTCGGCGAGCTTGACCAGCAGCACTCGGATGTCGCTCGAGATGGCAAGCAGGAGCTTGCGGAAATTCTCCGCCTGCTCGGCCTTCTTGGTGACGAGGTCGAGCTTCTTGATCTTGGTCAGTCCATCGACCAGGGTGCCGATCTCGCGCCCGAACATGGCGTCGATTTCGGAACGCGTGGTTTCGGTATCCTCGATGGTATCGTGCAGGAGCGCGGTTGCGATTGTCGCATCGTCGAGCCGCATTTCGGCGAGGATGGCCGCCACTTCCAGCGGATGGGAGAAATAAGGTGCGCCAGAGGCCCGCTTCTGGTTGCCGTGCGCTTTCATGGCATAGACATAGGCGCGATTGAGCAGCGCCTCGTCGGCGTTCGGCTGATAACTCAGCACGCGCTCGACCAGCTCGTATTGGCGGGTCATGGCGCGCGCCTCTCGTCAGCCGCCGCATCCACATCGATCGGCAGCCGCACCTTCACTTCAAGAAAGTCTGCGCCTCGGCACGAACCGAGGCGACAATGCATTACGGCAAAGGGGTAGCCCGCGCTTTTTGAGAAGCGGGTTAGGTCAGCGTGAGCGCGGTCCCGCATTGGAGCCATCCGAAGGTGCCTGGCTCGCCATCCTCCGCAACAGCTCTTCCTCGGTCATCTTGTCGATCGTGGTGTCGGTCGACTGATCGTCCTGTCCGAGAACGGGCATCCTGGTATCGGTCGAGAGCATGGGCACGGCCTCAGCCTCCGGCTCATCCACCTCCACATATTTCTGCATCGAGTGGATGAAGTCTTCCCTGAGGTCGTCGGCGACAATCTTCTGCTCGGCGATCTCGCGGAGCGCTACTACGGGATTCTTGTCATTGTCGCGCTGCACGGCAATCTGGGCGCCGGCGGAAATGGTGCGAGCACGGTGGCTTGCCAAAAGCACGAGCTCGAAGCGGTTCGTAATCTTGTCGATGCAGTCCTCGACGGTGACGCGAGCCATCAGGGAATCCTTGTGTTCGGTTTGCTGTGATTTGGTCTCTATTTAGGCAGTTCGCTTGAGGCTGGCAAGCAGGACTAAGCCTTAGAGCCTTCCTATCACCCTGCCCTCGCCTCGCCCCTGCGTCTCGCGCCAAAGCTCCCGCGCGCTCTCCTTGAGCACCGGGTGACGCCAATCGGGAGCGACATCCAGGAGCGGTCTGAGCACGAACGGACGCTTATGCGCAAGAGGATGTGGCAGAACTAGCGGGCGTCGGCCTGCCCCGCGGAACTCAGGCTGCCGGTCATGCCAGTGCCTGACCAGGCCTCGATAATCGATGATATCGATATCGAGCGTACGCGGTCCCCAGGGCCTGCCGCCCCGTCTGCCAGCCCTTCGCTCGATCGCTTTCAACACTCTAAGTAGCGCTTCCGGCGCAAGGCTCGTGTCGATCAGTGCTACCGCGTTTACGTAAGCAGGCTGACGCGCCCGGCCGACGGCTTCCGTCTGGTAAAATGGCGAGACCGCAATGACTCCTATATTAGCGCGCTCAATTTCGCCTATGGCATGTTCAAGCGTTTGTGCCGCCGTGCCCCATACCCCGGGACAATTTGCACCAAGAGCTATCAAAATCTTCCCACGCGCGAGCAATTGCACACTCCTTCCGTCACACCTATGTTGTCTAAGCAGCCCTCGAGTCGACGTTGCTGAGCGGCCGCTCTCTCAATCGCCTTCATACTTCCGGTGATAGGAGCTTAAATGAATTTTTATCCGACAGAGCGCGTTGGACTCTTCATCGATGGCGCCAACCTCTACGCCACTGCCAAGGCACTCGCTTTCGACATCGATTACAAGCGGCTGCTTTCGCTGTTCCGGAGCAAAGGACAGCTCGTGCGCGCCCTTTACTATACGGCGCTTGCCGAGGAGCAGGAGTATTCCTCGATCAGGCCGCTCATCGATTGGCTCGATTATAACGGCTACACCATGGTGACGAAGCCCACCAAGGAGTTTGTCGACGCGACCGGTCGGCGCAAGATCAAAGGCAACATGGATATCGAGCTCGCCGTTGACGCCATGGAATTGTCGGACTACCTCGACCACATCGTGCTGTTCTCGGGCGACGGCGACTTCCGCTCGCTCGTCGAGGCGCTCCAGCATAAGGGCAAGCGCGTGAGCGTTGTGTCGACGCTCGCCACCAACCCGCCGATGGTGGCCGACGAGCTTCGCCGTCAGGCCGATCAGTTCATCGACCTCGCCAATCTGCAAGAGGAAATAGGGCGCGACCCCGCCGAACGGGCGCAGCGTGCCGAGCGGCGTCGTACCGAGCCCGAGCCGCTCGATGAGTTTGAGTCGGAAGACCTGATCGAGACCTGAGCGAGCTCAAGCGGAGGACGTTTCCCTTTTCGAAACCCCATTGCGGCTCTCCACGTTCGGCCTCCGAACTCACAAGTTGGAGGTACGCGCAATCGGTACAATGATCGAATTCGTGGCAGGGCTTGGTCTCGTCCTGCTCGTCCTTTCCGACATCTTCCGCACCATTCTCCTGCCGCGGCCGACCGTCAGAGCGCTCCCCCTCAGTCCGCTGCTCGGCCGCCTTTTCGTTCCGCTCTGGTTCAAGGCTACCGAGCGCATCAAATCGACGCGGTTGCGCCAGACGGCGCGGGCAAGCCTCGCGCCTCTTCTGATCATCCTCGCGTTGCTTTTCTGGGTGGCGCTGCTCGTGTTCGGCTATGGACTTATGATTCACGCCGACAGCAAAGACATAGGTCCCGCCGCCGACCTCGCGGAGACTGTGTATCTTGCTGGGTCAGCCTTCTTCACGCTCGGCGTCGGCAATAGCATCGTGAGCGGACCGGCGCGCTTTCTGGTGGTCCTCGCGGGTCTGTCGGGGCTTGCCAGCGTGACAATCGGCGCGACCTTTCTGCTGACCGTGCAACAGGCCCTCCATCGCCGAGAGGTGCTTGTGCTCAGCACGCTCCCGGTGGCTGGACGTCCGCCATCAGGCCTTGTCATCCTCGAGACCTACGGACTTAACGAAGCGCCGGATGCGCTCGCCGAGCTATTCCGCGACTGGGAGAAATGGGCCGCCGACGTCTTGCATAGCCACCGTGCCGATCCGGTGCTCGCGCATTTCCGCTCGACCGATGAAGACGGCGAGTGGCTCGCTGTATTCGGCGCCGTGCTCGATGCTGCAGCGCTGCTACTGGCACGACCGAGACCCAGAGACCTACTGCGCCTGCCGCGCGCATGTTCCTTCCGATCGGCTGCCGCACTGTCGGCTCTCTTGAGAGACTTTTCGCCGTACATGCGGCGCCCACGCGTGACGCGACGGTCGATCGAGAACAATTCAAGGTCATGCGCGAGCGGCTCCGCAGCGCAGGCTACAGCTTGTGCAAGCCGGAAGACGCGGCGTACATCCGATTTCAGCAATTGCGCGAGGACTACCGGCCGGACCTGATCGCGCTTTGCCGGCACCTTCGCATCTTATTGCAGGAGCCGCCGTTGCAAGGGAGCCAGCCCGAGATCGCGGCCGAAACGAAAAAGGACTCCTACGACACAGGCGGAGGTCAAAGCATGAAACTCGGCTTCATCGGGCTCGGGCACATGGGCAGTGCCATGGCCGCCAATCTGCTGGCGGCTGGACATGACCTCACTGTCTATAACCGCACCAAAGCGAAGGCCGCGCCGCTGGTTAAGCGCGGCGCACATCTCGCCGATACGCCGGGCGCCACCGCGCGAGGTGAAGTGGTCATCACCATGCTCGCCGACGACCACGCCGTTGATGAGGCGGTGTTTGGCGATGATGGAATTCTTGTCGCTCTCTCTCCCGACGCTATCCACATCTCCATGAGCACGATCAGCGTGGCGGATTCGGAGCGGCTTACGCGAGCCCATCGAGAAAAGCGTCAGGAGTTCGTCGCGGCGCCTGTATTCGGGCGTCCGGACGCTGCGGCGTCGGCCAAGCTGTTCATCGTGCCGGCGGGAAAGCGTGAAGTAGTCGAAAGATGTCAGCCGCTCTTCGATGTGCTTGGGCAGCGCACCTTCCCGATCGGGGACGAGCCGCCGATGGCAAACCTCGTCAAGCTTAGCGGCAACTTTCTGATTGCATCGGTGATTGAGGCTCTCGGCGAGGCGCTGGCCTTGGTAAGCAAGGGTGGGATCGATCGCGTGCAATATGTCGATATTCTCACCAACACGCTGTTCGGCGCGCCGGTCTACAAGACTTATGGTGAGCTTATCGCCGAGGAGCGCTATTCACCTGCGGGCTTCGAGGCCGAGCTCGGCTATAAAGATGTGAGTCTTGCCTTGAGTGCAGCCCGGGAGCTTAAAGTGCCAATGCCGGTTGCGAGCCTCATCTCCGACCGCTTTCTTGCGCTGCTCGCTTCGGGCGGCGGCGATCTCGACTGGTCGGCGCTTGCCCTCCTCGCCAAACGCGATGCCGGTGGGGAGACGCCATTACGGCGCTCTGAATGACGCAGGCCACGATGCTGCTTCATGCGACGGACGAAACACACACGCCCGAACCCCCAAAGGATTGCCCCCTCTGCCCTCGTCTTGTTGGCTATCGCAACGATAACAAGGCAGCGCATCCTGACTGGTTCAATGGGGCGGTGCCGTCGTTCGGTAGAGACGACGCGCGGCTGCTCATTGTCGGTCTAGCGCCGGGATTGAAGGGCGCCAACCGGACCGGGCGACCCTTTCTAGGGGATTATGCTGGCGCGTTGCTCTATGGCACGCTGCTCAAGGTGGGATTGGCGCGCGGACAGCGTGACCTCGTTGCGCCGGAGGCGCTCGAGCTCGTGGATTGCATGATCTCCAATGCGGTGCGCTGCGTGCCTCCCGCCAACAAGCCTCTCCCCGAAGAGACCGCAACCTGCCGCCGGTTTCTCATCGGACGCATCCAGGCACTTCCCAATTTGCGCTCCCTGCTTGCGCTTGGCCGCATCGCTCATGACAGCATCATCGACGCCCTCAGCCTCAAGCGGGGCAATTTCGTGTTTTCCCATGGGGCAAGGCATGAGCTTCCCTCGGGGCTGCTCTTGTTCGACAGCTATCATTGCTCACGACAGAATACGAGCACCCGTCGGCTCACGGCCGCGATGTTCGAGGCGGTTCTTGCCGATGCCGCGGCAAGCCTGCAGAGACCTTAGCAGGCGCCTTGCCGCGACCTGCCAAGTCAGGCATGCTCGGTTGGGCAGCTGGATGAGGGTGTCCCATGGCGGGACTTGAGATCTCGCCGGCGAAAGTCGGCTTCGTGATCATCAAGGCGCGGGAAATTGCCGCCAAGGTGGCGGCCTGGGATGACGGCGCTACCTCGGATCATGATGCCGAATCCATCCTCGAGGACTTTTCCGACGACGCCACGCAAGCCGAGCTCAAGGAATTCATCCGCGATCTCAATGAGGACGAGCAGGTCAGCCTCGTGGCTCTCGCGTGGATCGGCAGGGGATCGTTCGGGCCGGAGGAGCTCGAGGAGGCTCTGACCACCGCGCGCTCCGAGCGCACCAATCGCACAGCGGACTATCTTCTCGGCATGCCTTTGCTCTCCGACTATCTCGAGGAAGCGCTCGACCGCCTCGGTTATTCCGTCGAGGACGCTGAGGACGAGGCGCTCGGCGACTGATCGAGCCAGGCGATGATCTCGCCGGCATGGAGTGCAGGCTCCGTCACTGGGTAGAACACCCGTTCGATCCGCCCATTCTCCACGATGAGCGTGAGCCGCTTCAGATAAGTCTCTCCACCCGTCGCGAAGCGGGGCAAAGCCAGCGCGGCGGCAAAGCGTCCCTCGGCGTCGCTCAGAATCGGAAACGGCAGCCGGAGACGCTTCGCCATCTCGCACTGATACTCGGTCGTCTGTTTGCTCAAGCCGAAAATCGCAACGCCGCGCGTTTCGAATTCATCAAAAAGATCGCTAAAGCCCTGGAGCTCCGGCGTCGAACCGTGGGCGCCCAGAATGATGTCCCAGTCCGGTGGGTTGGGCAGACCAGGACGCCCTGTCCAGGGATAGATGGCGACAATGCTCCGTCCAGAATGAGTTGCGAGACAGACTTCGCCGCCGTTTGTGGCCGGCAAGTTCACATTGGGCAGAATGGTTCCAGGCCCGAGGGGCGTCCGCACAATGCTCAACCCTTTTCGCGCAGGAGGCGGCCCTTCTGGCGCTGCCAGTCCCGCTTCTTCTCGGTCTCACGTTTGTCGTGAATCTTCTTGCCGCGTGCCAGTCCAAGCTCGACCTTGGCGATGCCGCGCGCATTGAAATACATCTTGAGCGGTACGAGCGTCATGCCCTGTCTTTGGATGGCGCCAAGCAGACGTGCGATCTCGCGCGCATGCAGCAGGAGCTTGCGGGGCCGCGTCGGCGCATGGCCGTTCCGCGCAGCTTGCGCGTATTCGCTGATATGAGCGTTGATCAGATAGATCTCGCCTGCCTCGTCTGAGGCGTAGGCTTCGGCAATATTGGCCTTGCCGGCGCGAAGCGACTTCACTTCCGAGCCAAGCAGCGCGATGCCAGCTTCGAGCTTCTCCTCGATATCGTAGTTGAAGCGCGCCTTCCGGTTCTCGGCGACGAGCTTGCCGCTCTCGCGCTTCGGCGCCATCGCATCACCTGCCAGAGTCTAGACGAGAGCAAGCCCGAGCGTCGCCAGCGCATCATCGACCCTTTTGCGCGAGGCAGGCGCGAGCGGCGCAAGCGGAAGGCGGGTCTCGCCGGTGCACAGTCCGAGCTTGCCCGCCGCGTATTTCACCGGACCGGGATTTGACTCGACGAATAGCGCGTCATGCAGCGGCATCAGCCGGTCTTGCAATTGCAGCGCGAGCTTGAAGTTGCCCGCGAGGCAGGCGAGCTGGAATTCGGCGCAGAGCGCCGGCGCGATATTGGCGGTGACCGAGATGCAGCCCTGGCCGCCATGGGCAATGAAGCCGAGCGCGGTCGCGTCCTCGCCGGAAAGTTGGATGAAATCGGGCCCAAGCGCCGCCCGCTGCTGGCTCACTCGGGCCATGTTGGCGGTCGCGTCCTTCAGGCCGACGATGTTCTTGAGCTTGAACAGGCGCGCCATGGTGTCGACCGACATGTCGACCACGCTTCGCCCCGGGATGTTGTAGATCAGGATAGGGATGTCGGCGCAGTCGTTGATCGCCTTGAAGTGGAGATAGAGCCCTTCTTGTGTCGGCTTATTGTAATAGGGCGTCACCACCAGCACGCCATCGGCACCGGCCTCTTTCGCGTGCCGTGTCAACTCGATCGCCTCGGCGGTCGAATTCGACCCTGTCCCCGCGATGACCGGCACGCGGCCTGCCGCCGCTTCGATGCAGAGCTCCACCACCCTCTTATGTTCATCATGGCTGAGGGTCGGCGATTCGCCGGTCGTCCCGCACGGCACAAGACCGTGGGTGCCTTGATCGATCTGCCAATCCACATGCCTTTGGAAGGCGCGCTCGTCGAGCTTTCCGTCGTTGAACGGCGTGATCAGGGCGGTGATCGAGCCTCTAAAGGCCGGGATTGGCACGTGAGTAAGCTCCTGAGGCCGAATTCGCTGCGCAGCGATGCCTTGCAAGGAAGGCGGACAATAGGGTCTGAGGATTAAGGCGGCAAGGCGTGGAACAGCCCTTCCGATTGGCCTTGACTAGACGCTGTGCGGCCTCACCGGCCTTCGCGTTGCTCAAGCAATAAAGTACGACAATCCAAGACCTTGAGCTGGTTCTCTCAGAATTGCTCTCATCCCACTGGCGCCTCATGGGTCATTTTTCCGCCGGATTCTTTCAGACATTCTTCAATTCGGGCACACTACACTGCCGTCATCGTCGCGGCTCCCCGGCTAGGGGGACGTCCTGACTGCCGTAAGACGCAGGATCGTAAACCGGTACCGATTCGACGAGATGAAACGCTTTAGCGCGCACGCACTCTCATTACTGGTTGTGTTCGCGTGTTTCGCGCCGGCTTTGGCTACGGCCAAGTCACAACGCCACGCGCCGGTAGCAAAGATAACCAAGGCCAAGACTGCGCGGGCCGTCAGCGAACCCCAACCGCTACCACCACTACCTGACCGGAACCCCGAGCGCCTGGCTGCACCGGTGGCGACCTTCACTTCGGTCCCGGCGGCAGAGGGCCAACCCGCGGCAGCCCAACCTGATGCGGGCGCCGTGACGGGAGCCCTGCCCGGCCAGCCCACCGCGGGAGATCAAGCTTCCGCTTCGCCGACCGTGACGCCGCAGCAGGACGCAGGAACCTCGACCACGAACGTAGCGCTGCCTGACCGCTCTTCCAAAGTTACGGCGACAGGCGTGATTTTGGTCAACCCAAAGAGTGATGCCGCGACCGCGACCACAAGCGTCCCACTGCCCGACCGCAATCCCAAGGGGCCAATGCTGGCAATAGTGACGCCTCCGCTTACGCCTGGTCTTTCACTCGCAACGCCAGTCCAGCCAAAAGTCGAGCAGAGCGCAGTTGGCGTGTCGGACGTGCCGCTCCCCGATCCCAATCCGAACCGCGCACCGACGGCCACTCCCTTCGAGATGAGGGGCACACTTGCCCCGGCCATCCAGGCGCCGGCGCCGCCGATGGACTACGCCGCGATCCTGAAACCGCTTGTGTTCTACGACATCAGCGCCGCGGACGAGGCTAATCTGAGAGACGTGTTGAGAGGGGGCGGTGCAGCCGCTGCCGCCAAGATCCAAGACTCGGCGGTCCGCGCCTTCGCCCTCTGGTATCGATATCAGGCCCCAGGCGTGAATGGCAGCGGCGATGCCATCGAGCAATTCCGGCTCGCTCATCCCGACTGGCCCGGTCAGGACGATCTTCGCGAGAAGGCCGAGGCTGCCCTCTTCCTCAACGATGCTAGTCCCGAGCAAGTGAAGGCCTTCTTCGCCGCGTCGGGTCCACAGACCGGAGCCGGCAAGGCGGCCCTCGCCGGCGTTTATCTGAAAGAAGGCAATGAGACGGGTGCGCACGACCTAGTGGTCTCTGCTTGGCGCGACCACGAGCTCAATGCCGCGGTGGAGACGAAGATCCTCAATCGGTTCGGGTACATGCTCACTGCCGAGAATCACCGGCAGCGTATCGACCGGCTGCTTTATCCCGACGATAAATCAGCGACCGCTGCGGCGCTTCGCGTCGCGAAGCTGCTCTCAGCCGACGACCAGAAGAAGGTGGCGGCGCGCATCGCCGTGGTCCAGAGGGGCGGCAACGCCGGCAAGCTGCTCGAGGCCTTGCCAGCCAGCGCAATCCAGGCTGATGTTGGGTTGCGCTTCAACCGCATCCAGTATCTCCGCCGCAAGGACCGTGAGGAAGAAGCCTGGAAGATGCTGCTCGATGCGCCGAGCGAGCCCAACGTCCTTCTCGATCTCAACAATTGGTGGGTCGAGCGTCGCGTGAATTGTCGCGCCGCGCTCAACGCCGGCAAGGCTCGCATCGCCTACGAGATTGCCGCCAAGCATGGCCTGGTCTCGGGCGACGCCTATATCGAAGCCGAGTTTCTCGCTGGCTGGATCGCCTTGCGCTTCCTGAACGAGCCCGACACCGCCCTGCAGCATTTTGTTGCGCTGCGCTCAGCCGCCACCAGCTCGAAGAGCATCGCGCTCGGCGAATATTGGCTTGGCCGGACGGCGCTCGCGCTTGGCGATCGCAACGCAGCCATCATTCATTTCCACGGTGCCGCAAAGTATCCGCAATATTTCTATGGCCAGCTCGGCCGCCAGGCCCTCGACGCAAGACCGGCTCGGCTCGCGGTGACCTCCACCCCGCTGCCCAAGGATTCCGACATTCAGCGCTTCCTGTCGCGCGACGCCGTGCGCGCCATCGGCGTCGCGCGCGCCACGGGCCTCGACGGCGCAACGCCGCAATTCTTCCTCGCATTGTCGCGCAAGCTCGAGAGCCCCGCCGAGATCGTGCTTCTCGCCGAACTCGCCAAGGTGTTGGGACAGCCCCAGATCGCGCTGAGGCTATCCAAGATCGCGTTCAACCGCGACCTCCCCGTCGGCGATTACGCACTGCCGATCGGCGTCATTCCGGAATTCAGGAGCCTGCTAGGGCAGGACCGCGTCGATATCGCCCTGGTCCATGCCCTGTCCCGCCAGGAGAGCGAGTTCAACGCCGCCGCCAAGAGCCCGGTGGGCGCAAGCGGCCTGATGCAGCTCATGCCGAGCACGGCCAAGGCCATCGCCAGAGCCTATAACGTGAAATTCGACGTCAATCAGCTCACCAACGCGGCTTACAACACCCAGCTTGGCGAGGCGCATCTGCGCGATCTGATCGATAGCTATAACGGCTCCTACTTCCTTGCTTTGGCCGCTTATAACGCGGGCGGCGGAAGAGTCGCGGAATGGATGAAGCAGTTCGGCGATCCGCGCGATCCGCGGGTCGACCCAGTCGATTGGATCGAACGCATCCCGTTCACCGAGACCAGGCAATACGTGGTCAAGATCATGGAGACGCTGCAGCTTTACCGGTCGCGGCTGGCGGGTCCCGACCAGGCGCTGCAACTCGTGCAGGATCTCAATCGCGGGCGGCGGGCGCCACGCTCGACAGCAGCAATCATTCAGGTTCAGGCCAAATCAGAGTAGATCGCTGCCCTGCGCTTTGACTGCTGGTGAGACTTGCCCCTTCCCAAACTTTGTGAACAGTGAGAGCGCGCACCGCGCGCTGCCGACGGTTCTAGACACGCTCCCAAGGTCTGATCCTCAACATGCCCGAGCCTGCCGGCGAGCTGTGGCAAGACCTCACCTACGCGTCGTTCGACGACCTTAGGCTGTATGTGCGCCACTACAAGGCGCCGGCCGCGAAATCCCGCAGTGTAATCTGCCTTCCCGGGCTCACTCGCAACAGCCGAGACTTCCATACGCTGGCGACTTTTCTGTCGAGATACGCAGAGAAGCCACGCGACGTTTATTGCTTCGACTATCGCGGCCGCGGCCGCTCGCAATACGACCGCCACTGGCGGAACTATGTCCCCTATATCGAGCTGCTCGACACTCTCGATTTCCTCACGATCAACGGCCTCCACAAGGTCGGCATCGTTGGGACCTCGCGTGGCGGCATCGTCGCGATGTTGATGGCGGCGCTCAGGCCGACGGCCATGGGCCCGGTCGTTCTGAACGATATCGGCGCCGTGATCGAGACGCGGGGACTAGCACGCATCATCAACTATGTGAGACGCATGCCTAACCCGAAGTCTTGGCCTGACGCCATCATGATCGTGCGCGAGATCAACGAGCGGGCCTTCCCGAATCTTACCGATGCGCAATGGGAGGAGATGGCGCGGGCGATTTTCGATGAGCGCAAGGGCAGACCTGTGCGGGCCTATGACCGGAGGCTCGCGCGCGCCGTTGGCGGCATCGACTTGAGCCGGCCAGTTCCCGATCTCTGGCCCCAATTCATCGCGCTTGGACAGGTCCCGGCCCTCGTTATCAGGGGCGCCAATTCCGACGTTCTTAGTGCCGAGACTCTGGAAGCCATGATCGAGCGCCATCCCAATCTGCGCACGATCACCGTCCCGGACCAGGGCCACGCGCCGCTGCTCAAGGACCACGATACGGTCGAGGCGATCGCCTCGTTCTTCGCCGCCAACGATTAGGCTCGTCGTTAAGCTTTGCCCGAGGGCTTCTCGGGTGCACTCCTGCGCTGTTTGGCGCCGATCCTCTTCTGCTGGTCGTAGCGCGCGCGGGAGAGGCTGCCCAAGACGAGGCCGGCGGCAAACACAAAGACGAGGAGCAGAAATGTGCTCAGAGCGAAATTGCTCATCAGGCTTCCAGCTCTGTCAGATGGCTAGGAACGTACGGGCCAGCGCCGGCTCCAGCCCAAGACAAATCCAAGCGCGAACACCATGAGGAAATAAAGCCATAAATCGCCGAATTGCATCGCCCTAGTCGCTGTCGAACAGCGGCAGCAATTTCGGCAATTTGACCCTGGGCCCCTGCCCGTCGCTGCGGGCGAGCTCCTTGATGCGCGGAACCACCCGGGAGGCGACATCATTGGAGATTGCCGCCTCTTTCCATTTGATGCTTTCGGAGGTCGAAAACAACGTGGGCAGATCGCGGCGCAACTGATAGGAGACCGCGATGGCGGTGCCCTTGTCAGGCGCCACGCCCTCGATGGTTACCGCGAGGCCGGACAGCGAGATTTTCCCGGAGTCCAGGCGGCTCAGCGCGCGCAACGCGGCGGTGACCGCTGCATCCCAGTTCTTCGGCGCACCAGAGGCAACCTCGAGCCTATCGTCGAGCCCGGGACGCTCGAACAATTGCCGCGACAATTCCCGTACATTCTGTCGCGCGCCCTCGCTCGGCACGCTGCCGGACAGGCTAAGCTCATTGGCGTCGAGGTCGGCTACGAACACGAACGGATCGGCCATCGGCGGCCTCACATTCTCTGCCATGATGGTAAGTCCGGTCGGCAACGGTCCGCTGATCGCCTTTTTCACATCGGCATAGTCCGCGGCACTACGCGCCTCGCCGTCGATCTTCAGAGTGACATTGTAGAGTCGTGCGGAGCCGCGCGTCAGATGCGAGAGCTGCTTGAGCCCGAAGCTCACGGCCCCGAGCCATTGTTCTTTCGGCGGCGCACCCGGCGCAACCTTCAGCCGGTCTTCGGCTTCGAGGTCGGGGAAGTGCGCCTTCACCATGCCGAGCACGGTGCGGCGATCTTCTTCCGATGGCACTTGGCCGCGCAGTCTGATGCCCGATCCGATGCGCGTCGCCGACCACACGTAGCCTGAGGGGTGGACCTCGCTGGCCGGAGTCGTTTCAGAGACCTTCACCGCATCGGCGACGGGAGATGCGACAAGCCAAGCTTGCGCAGTGCCGAAGCTTGGCTCAGTGCCAAAACCGGCGCGGACACCGATGGCTGCGGCGGCCGCGACCAGCACAACGATGCACAGCAGCCAAGGTCCCGGCCGGAATTCCGACATGGAACCCTCGCCGTCCTTGGCGCGCCACCATTTGGCTTGGTCATCTCTTCTATGCAAACCCTCGTTCCCCAGTTCGCCGCAGCGTCTCGCTTAAGCGATCTCGCCGCGACTGTCGCGATGGGCGGACCCCGTGTGGCCCGTTCGCCCTGGTGCTTGCAAGGACCGGGCCCTGCGTTTTGCGAGCCTTCTTTTCAGATCCTGAGCGTGAATAGCGAAACTATAAGCCATCAGCGGACGCTGTTCCAGATAACTCTTTTTCTTCAAGGTTTATTGTCCAAAGGCCAGTTGCTATTGATTTGTACGCTTTAGTACAGCGTTGCCGGGCGCCTGCAACTATTGGAAGTGGTGCGCCAAGCCGATGATGCCGATTGCAATCAGGTAGATCGCCACCACGTAGTTGAGGAGGCGCGGCATAAGCAGGATGAGAATTCCCGCGATCAAAGCTATCAACGGACTAACAATTACTGGGTCAATCGTCATCGTGTTTCCCCCGAAAGACGCCGGGCGGCCCTGATTCGCATCGACCAGGCGCAGCATAGGCCATTTGGCAAGACTTGTCGTGGACCGAAAATGCTGGGCTAAAACTTGATCTGCACGAGCAAAACTAAAGCCTCGGCAACACCTTCAATCTTGTTCCAAAAAGCATATATGCCGTCTTGCGTTTGCCGCTTTTGGCGGCAATGGGTAATTCACCAGGCCGGTCTGAGGGGACCGGCCAACATCTGTGGCGGAGCAGGGGGGACGGGAGCGCCATGATCGTCGACGAACCCGGATTCTGGCTCGCCGTCTTTCAGATCATTTGGATCGACGTGTTGTTGTCAGGGGACAACGCCGTCGTCATTGCGCTTGCCTGCCGCAAGCTACCCCCCAAGCAGCGCCTGTGGGGCGTGGTGCTCGGCACCATGGTCGCCATCACGTTGCGCGTCGTGTTCGCCGGGGCGATCACCGCGCTCATGAAGATGCCGTATCTCAAGCTCGTCGGCGGCGTGCTGCTGTTGTGGATCGCGGTGAAGCTGCTCGGTCCCGAGGAGAACGGCAAGAACGAACACATCGAGCCGGTAGAGAATTTGTTTCGCGCGATCAGGATCGTCGCCATCGCCGATCTCGTGATGAGCCTCGATAACGTCATCGCCATCGCGGCGGTGGCCGAGAAATTCGATGCACCGCAGAATTACGCGCTGCTGATGTTTGGCCTCGCCGTCAGTATTCCGCTGATCATGGCCGGCGCCGCCATGGTGATGACGCTGCTTGACCGCTTCCCCATCGTAGTCTGGGCCGGTGCCGCACTACTCGGCTGGATCGCCGGAGAGATCATCGCCAAGGACCCGCTGATCACCGGCAATCTCGATCCAGCCTCGGCGCATACGGTCTGGATGGTTGCCGCGACTTTGGGAGCGCTATTCGTGATCTTCGCGGGGCTCGTGCGCCGGCGATTGGCAAGGGCGAGCACCTGACCAATCAGCTGTAGGCGGTTAGGCACCGCCAGGCTTGGCCGCTGCTGGATCTGCCATAACCGCGCTTTCGGGCCGCCTCTCGCCCTGCGCACCTCCCGCCACATGATCTGCGACAAAGGCGCCCCGTTGCCCTCTCGGCTTCGGCTTCCCGCTCGTGGTGTCTTGCGCAGTCTGCAGCTCGAGCTCGGCGTTGAGCTCTGCGCCGAGCAGCACGATGTAGAAGGAGAGATAGAGCCAGAAGAGAAGCACGATCACCGCGCCGAGCGAGCCGTAAGTCGCGTCGTAATGGGCAAAATTCGCGACGTAGAACGAGAAGCCGGCCGAGGCGAGCAGCCAGACCGAAGTGGCGAACACCGAGCCGACGCTGACCCACTGCCACTTCGCGGTATGGCGGCATGGGCCATAACGGTAGAGCAGCGCGAGAAGAGCGAGAACGAGGAGCGCGAGCAACGGCCAGCGCGCTACTCTGACGATGAGCTCGAATTGTTGCGAGTAGCCGGCATAGGCGAACACGATCGGCACATAGACGATAGCGAGCAGCACGATAACGGCGCCGATGATGCCCAGAAGTGCGAAGATGAAGGCGTTCAGGTAGTAGCGCAGCATGTTGCGGCGTTCGGGCTCCTCATAGGCGATGTTCAGGGCCGCGAACAGCGCCTGGGTCAAAGACATCACGCTCCACACCGAAAGAACGAGGCTCACCACGAGGCTCCAGCCGAGCAACTTGCCTGAGGCTTCGGCGAGCCTATGGACCTGCTCGATGACGAGATTGTAAGCCTCGCCCGGCAGCACCGAGGCCAATCCGCCGAGTTGCTGCTCGATCGTGATCGGGTCGGCGGTCAGCCCGTAAAGGGAGATCAGCGCCGAAAGCCCAGGGAAGATCGCGAATAGAGCATAGAAGGCGCAGCCGGCCGCGATCACCGAGAGATTGTCGCGCGAGCTTTCGGCCCACACCCGTTCGGCCACTTGCCGCCAACCTTTTAGCGGGATGTGGTAAGGACGCGTCGCGTCGCGACCGTAAGGATCGGCCTTGCCTGTCATGGGTCTTTACGAAGGATCGCGGGAAGTTGCAAAGACAAGCGAATAATGCGGCGCCGCGCACCGCGGTTCCTATCGGCTAGCAGCACCAACCGCTGGCCGAGTGGCTGAAGGCACCATCTTGAAATTGGACCGCATTGTTTTTCTGGTACCTCGTGATTTCTCGATGTCGCTTCCCGCCTTCCTACTTCGCACGGTCGAGTAGATGCGTTGAGGCCTGTGGCCGCGCTCTCCTTGCGGAGAGCGGACCTAGGCACTCCACGCGAACGGTGATAGTCCAACGCCGGTTGCAACCCGGTGGCAATTCCTCAATTGTCGCGGATAAAACCGTTGTGGATGGGTGGCCGAGTGGTTGAAGGCACCGGTCTTGAAAACCGGCAGACGCGCAAGCGTCTCGAGGGTTCGAATCCCTCCCCATCCGCCATAGCGACCAGGCCGCGTGAGCTTCGACACCTTTATGGCTGTGAGCTTGTTTGCTTCCCGCATGGGTTCGAGAAATGAATCGTCCGTCGAACTCGCGGGCTCTTCGACTGCGCACCATCTTGCCCACAAATCACATTGCGATAGTGTGGGACGGCGCGGGACGTGTAAAGACGCCAACTAGCTGCGATTCCAATAAAATGTGGACAAGCCGGGATGAGCCGGGACGCTATCTAAACCGCCTCCCCATCCGCGCACGCCTTCTCGCGCGCCTCCCAAGGAACGCGAGGGCCCCGGCTTCGGCCGGCGCCCCCTTTAAGGCAGAAACGCTCACTTCACGTGGTTTTTGATCCAGTCTTCAAGCAGATCGGCGATCTGCTCGTTATTTAACTCCGCCATCATCGTGTGACCGTTGCCGTGAATTCCCACGTCCGGCAGGTATACGGTCGTCGAGTCGCCGCCGAGACCGTTGATCGTAGCGGACCATGCTTGTTGGTTGGTTGGGTTGCTATGGTCGCCTATTACCGTAAGCTGCGGTATGGTCTTCACCACATTAGGATCGCCACCACTACTAGCTTGGAATCCTTCGATCCCAATGAGTCCCTTAACTTTTGGTGCGTAGGAAGGCGAGGATGCTGCCTGCATGACGTTAGTAGAGCCCGTCGACCAACCGAGGAGGATACAGGGTCCGATCCTGTCGACGAGGGCGCGCAAGTCATCCCTCATGGCATTATTTTCGACTTGCACCGCTGGCGCCGGCAAATTGCGGTAAGCCGGCTGGATCTGTTTTATATAGGCCTCCACATAGTCCTTCGGGAACTGCGTGTTGTCGTAAAAGGTCCCTGGTGTTGGTCCCCAGCGGAATCCCGTCCAAGCGCCTTCCTCGGTATAAATGTTCACGCCCTGCATAAACGGTGCCTGTGTCGGGTCTAAGGTAGCCTGGATCCTAGCGGTCGGATCCCAGCCGGATCGACCGCGATTAGGTCCATCGACGGCGTAGACGGCAAACCCACGCCGCGTGAGACTGGTAAACCAACCCTCGCGCCCATCCGGGGTTGACATAAAGATGTTTGCGGTGTGGCCGCCGCCATGCATTAGGACAATTGGGTACTTGTACTTCTGGGCAACAGGAATTTGATATTGGACGTTGGCTTGATAAACCGCGATATGCCCTGCAGCAGTTCCGTCGCCTGGTAGCGCAGCATTGGTGGTGTTGGGGCTGCGCAACTCAATGCGGCCGCCGACGTAGAAATTACCTTGCTCCTTCAACACGAGTGGATTGTTTGCTTTAGTCGGCGGATCCGCCGATGCGCTCGCGACCATGCTCAGCAGGAACAAACCGGCAGGTAAGCCAACTATCAAATGGCGCTTCATGTTTGCCTCCCTTTCAAGGTGTAGTTCTTGATTAGAGAGGACTCTTCGGATGACCGTCTTCCATGAAGGCGCCATTCTTTGCAGATTTCTGCCGCGAAAGCTGCGTCAGCCTGACGCGCTTGGCAACTAGTCAGGCGCTTCTTGGGGGCCGCCGATTGGGTAGCTTCAAGAGCGAAGGCGAGCTTAGGTTCGATTGTTTAAGCGATCACGGGCGCTCGCTAACGGCTACAATGGCGCCGGGGGAAAGCGCGATGGCCGAGACCAAGGATCGCGACAAGCTGTTCGCCGACCTCGAGGCGCTCACCGAGGAGCAGATCGAGGTGGGCCTTGCGGCCGGTGTATGGAGCGAGCAGGTTCGCCCTCTAGTTCAGTATTATCTCTACGACCTCAAGCTGAAGCGGGTCGAAACCGCCGCCGAATATCTTGATGAGATGCGCGAAGCGGCGCGAGTGGCGGCAACAGAGGCTATCAAGTCGAAGACGCGCGCAACCGCCGCACTTATCATCTCTGGCGGTGCCATGCTGGCGGCGATGCTCGCGGCGTTCGTTGCGTTTCTAGCTTTGCAGCATTGGACGTGGTGACATCTCGACGAGACAACACAACAGCGCGGCCTCATGCCCGCGCATCATGAGGCCCACCGTAGCGCTTCAACGATTGTCTTTGTGCCCGGAAGCAGTCCCGTCCGGAACCTGCGAAGAGGAACGTTCGTCTACTCGACGACGCCCTTGCATTTTTTGGTCATATCCTTGAGCACTTTGCTGGCAGCGTCGGAGGAGCTGTAGCCTCCTTTGTCGCCGACGATCTTCAGCCCGGAGAACTGGCCCGGCTTGGAGTCGACCACCGAGCAATTGCCCACCGTGTCGGTTACCACGAAGTACCGGGCGTCAGCTGCAAGCGCCGTGGTTGCAAATGCGCCAAGCAAAAGTGCCATTGCGAAGCGTTTCATCGTTGCTCTCCCTTGCCTTCCCCATCACGAGGAAGGCCAGTGTGAGAATTCCACAGCGGACGACGGCAATCAATTGAAGTCGCAGCGACCGATTTACGCGCTCCGTGACACGGCGTCCCCATCGCTCTGCATCAAGCTCGATCCGTTATTGCGGGAGCTTGCCTAAGTTTTGCTCGGGTCGGCGCCTCCGTTTGAGGCAATCCGGCCAGCGGATGGGTAAGGGACAGCTTCTTCAGGCATGACCTCGTCAGTGACCACGTTGAAATCCACCAGCGTGTGGGGGCCGAACGAGGTGACGATTGCGACGTCGGTCGCGTCGCGCCCATGCGCGATCAGGATGCGGCCGATGCGCGGTGTGTTGTGGCGAGCGTCGAAGGTGTACCAGCGGCCGCCAAGATAAGCCTCGAACCAGGCGCTGAAATCCATCGGAAGGTCTTCCGGGGGCACACCGATATCCCCGAGATAGCCGGTGCAATAGCGCGCAGGAATGTTCATGCAGCGGCAGAGCGTGATGGCGAGGTGGGCGAAGTCGCGGCACACCCCTCGCCTTTCCTTGAATGTGTCAAAGGCTGTCCTCGCCACGCTCGCGTGCTCATAGCCGAACGTGACCTCCTGATGCACGAGGTCGCAAATCGCCTGCACCAGCGCGCCGCCCTTGGGAAAGGTCCCGAACCTCGCCCAGGCAAACTCCGACAGCCGGTCGGTCTCGCAATAACGGCTACCGAGAAGATAGACGAGCGTCTCGACCGGCAGTTTCTCGAGCGCGTGGTCGACGATGTCCGGCGCGATCTCATCAGGCTTGCCGCTGTCCTCGATAAGAAAATCCGAGAACATCGTGATCTCGCCCTTGGGCGCCTTGATCACTTGGCAGATATTTTCGAAGCCGTCGCGATATTCCTTGATCGGAATAGGTGGTTCCAGGCGAATGGCGTCTGGTGTGATGAGGTCGCTGCGCCTGATCGGATGGACGCTCAACTCGACGATCATCGGCGTTGGTTGCGGGCAGTCATAGGTGATCTCGTAGCCTGCACGGATTTTCATCGTAATTCCCTGAAGACACGCCTCAAGGTTTGGCGCCGCCGGGCAAATAGCCCGGACTTTACGTGACTCTGCTGGGTTCGTATCCCACTCCACAGCAACGCTCGTGCCAAGAAGGCCCGGCGGTCAGCGGCTGCGGATCAAGACGGAGGCATAGGCTCGACGAAGAGCACGTTGAGGTCGCTATCCGGTGCGTAGTTGTCAGCCGACACGGTGAACGTGGTTGGGCTCGCGCGCTTTATGCCATCGGCGCAGAGGGAGACGAGCGCCTTCTCCGACGGCTTCTCCACCGTGAGATTGAATTTCTTTATGGGTCCAAGCCAATTGCCGCCGGTCACCAACACGTATTTCAGCTCGGTGCCGGCAAGTATGGCTGTCGAGGATTGTTTCAATGCAGCCTGGGCGGCACTCGCGAAGGACTGGTCGATTCAACCGTCTTGCCTTCGGCCGTGACCTTGAAATCCATTAGATCGACCGGGTCCCTTCCCTCTAGGTCATAGTTCCCCTGCTCGCCGATGGTCATGACCGGGAGAGGAAAGGCGACCAGAGTGGCAATGTC
>JBKOWI010000039.1:0-8836 GCA_046724315.1 Pseudomonadota bacterium
AAGCGCGGTGAGCAGCGTCTCATCCTCGTGGTCAACGGCCTCAACACGAAACAGGAGCGAGAGGGCGAGCCGCGTCGGCTGATCGAATGGGGCTTCAAGAGCTTCAGGCCGTTCAGGCTGTTCGATGAAGGCCAGAAGGTGAGCGACGCGTTGGTTTGGGGCGGCACCCAGCATTACGTGCCGCTGGTGGGCGACGGCAATATCAACATCATCCTGCCTGCCACCGCGAGCGGCAAGGTGTCGGCATCGATCGTCTATCAGGGGCCGATCAAGGCTCCGATCCGCAAGGGCGATCGGGTTGCTGTGCTCCGCATCACGTCGAGCGAATCGTCGGCCACGAACGAGATTCCGCTTTATGCAGCTGACGACGTCGGCGCCAGCAATTTCCTAATGCGCGGATTGGATTCGCTTGGCTGCCTCGCCTTCTGCTGGTTGCTGTAGATCCGATGCAGCGCCAGGCGGCCGAGGCCGGCAGATTCATCACATTTGAAGGCGGGGAGGGGTCGGGTAAATCCACCCAAGCCGGCATCCTTGCCAATCGGCTCACGCGCGCCGGCCGCAAGGTGCTTGCCACGCGGGAGCCTGGTGGCTCGCCGGCTGCTGAGGAAATCCGCGACGCATTGCTATCTGGCCGCGTGTGGCAGTTCGGCCCGTTCGCCGAGGCGCTGCTGTTCTCGGTCGCACGCGCGGACCATATCGAGCACGCGATCGCACAGGCTCTGGCCGAGGGCAACTGGGTCGTGTGCGACCGCTTCCTCGACTCGACGCGCGCCTATCAGGGAGCAACCGCCGGCGTGCCGAAGAGCGTGATCAATGCCCTCGAGAGGCTCACTGTCGGAAATCTCCTGCCAGACATCACCTTCATCCTCGATATTCCGGCGGAGCAGGGACTCGCACGGGCAGCCGAGCGAAGGAGCGGAAATGCGCCTGATCGCTTCGAGAGCCAAGAGCTGATGCTGCATGAGCGCGTTCGGCGGGCCTTTCTCGACATCTCAGAGGAAGAGCCTGAACGTTGCGTTGTGATCGACGCGAGCCAGCCCGAAGCCATGGTGGCCGAGGACGTCTGGGAAGTCGTGCTGCAGCGCCTGAGCCCATGAGCATGGTTGCCGAGCGTACGCGCGCCGCGGTCCCGGAGCCTGATCGCCTCGAAGGCTTCTCCGCACCTCGCGAGGTCGATCCTCTGTTCGGCCATGATGCGGCGTTGCGCGAGTTCGCCGATGCGCTCGCGAGTGGCCGGATGCATCACGCTTGGTTGATCGTCGGTCCGGAGGGTGTGGGCAAGGCGACGCTCGCCTATCATTTCGCGCGCATGGTGCTTGCGGAACGCGATGCCGTTCATCAAGGCGAAGCTATCGACACTGACCACCCCGTTTTCCGCAAGGTCGCTGCATTGTCGCATCCCAACCTGCTTCTCTTGCGGCGCTCATATAACGAGAAGACCAAGCGGTATTCGCAGTTTATCGGCGTCGATGAGGTAAGGCGGCTCAAGGCGTTTCTCGGCAATACGGCTGGCGAGGAGGGCTGGCGCGTGGTCATTGTCGACCGCGCCGATGATCTGAATCAGAACGCGGCCAATGCTCTTCTGAAAGCGCTCGAGGAACCCCCGCCGCGTACACTGTTCATCCTGATCTCAAGCGCAGAGGGACGTCTTCCTGTCACCATTCGCTCCCGCTCTCGCATTCTCCGCGTGGCGGCCCTCGGTGGGGAGGATTTGAAGAAGGCGGTGCGGGCAGCACTCGCCCGCGATGATCAAGAATCCGATCCCGGGACGCTCGCGACCGCAATCGCCCTGAGCGACGGAAGCGTACGGCGGGCGCTTGAGCTCGCATCGGGAGAAGGGATCGAGCTTTATGGCGAGATCGTAGCCTTGGTCGTTGCGCTCCCCGAACTTGATGGAGCGCGGCTGCACCGCTTGGTTGATCGGATCGGAGGCTTTAGCAACACCGAACAACTTGAACTTTTCATCGCACTTCTGCTCGGGCTGATGGAGCGCCTCATCCGTTTCACCGCCACTGGCGAAGGCGCAACGAGAGAGGAGCAGACGCTAGCCAAGAGCCTTATTTCACGGGGCAATCTTGCTCAATGGGCTGAGGCGTGGGAGGCAATATCGGAAGCACACGCCGAGGCGTTGGAATACAACCTCGACCCGAGTCTGTTTCTGCTGGAAACTTGGCTCCGGCTTCAGAAGCTCGCGCGCGAACATCCCGTTTAGAGCGATCATCGACCGCGCTTGCCCCTGAGCACCGCCGAGGCTATTCCTGTCGCCATGGCAGAGAAGCGGCCCTATTACATCACTACTGCCATCTCTTATCCGAACGACGCGCCCCATATCGGCCATGCCTATGAGGCGGTCGCAACCGACGCGCTTGCGCGCTTTCGGCGGCTGCAAGGCCGCGACGTGTTCTTTCTCACTGGGACCGACGAGCACGGGATCAAGATGCTCCAAACGGCCAAGGCGCAAGGCATCACACCGGCCGAACTTGCCGATCGCAACACGCCGAAATTCCAGGAGATGGTTCGCGTGCTCAATTGCTCGAACGATGACTTTATTCGTACGCGCGAGAAGCGCCACGTCCGCGCCTGCCAGGAACTATGGCGGCGCATGCGGGATGCCGGAGACATCTATCTCGACAAATATGCCGGCTGGTACTCGGTACGCGACGAGGCCTATTACGACGAGAGCGAGCTAAAAGAGGGGACCGACGGCCGCAAGCTCTCACCGCAGGGCACGCCAGTCGAGTGGGTCGAGGAGGAAAGCTATTTCTTCAAGCTGTCGGCCTATCAAGATAAGCTGCTCATCTACTACGAAACTCATCCAGAGTTCATCGGGCCGGAGACGCGCGCGAACGAAGTGAAGAGCTTCGTGCGCGGAGGTCTCCAGGATCTCTCGATCTCGCGGACCACCTTCGACTGGGGGATCCCGGTGCCGGGCGACCCAAAGCACATCATGTATGTGTGGGTCGATGCGCTAACGAACTATCTTACCGGCGTCGGCTTTCCCGATGAGGAGTCGGAGAGCTTTAGGAAATATTGGCCCGCCGACGTGCACATCATCGGTAAGGACATCATCCGCTTCCACGCGGTCTATTGGCCTGCCTTCTTGATGTCAGCAGGTATCGCTCCGCCGAAGCGCGTGTTCGGGCACGGCTTCCTCTATAACCGCGGAGAAAAGATGTCGAAGTCGGTCGGCAACGTAGTTGATCCGTTCGTGCTAGTTAAGGATTACGGAGTGGATCAGCTTCGCTATTTCCTCTTGCGCGAGGTGCCATTCGGCCAGGACGGCAATTACAGCCGCGATGGCATCGTGCAGCGCATCAACTCCGACCTCGCCAACGATCTCGGCAATCTCGCCCAGCGGTCTTTGTCGATGATCGCCAAGAATTGCGAGGGCAGTGTGCCTAAGCCTGGAGAGTTTACGGCGGCCGACCAGACAATTCTTGCGGCGGCTGACGCTGCGCTAGCGCGCGTCGAGGAGGCGATCGACGACTTCGCAATCCACCGCGCGCTCGAAATCGTGTGGTCGGTGGTTGCGGACGCCAATCGCTATTTCGCCGGGGAGGAACCTTGGGCGCACAAGAAGACGAATCCTCAGCGCATGGCGACGATCCTCTACGCCACAACTGAGGTCACGCGGCAGATCGCAATCCTCGTGCAGCCGGTCATGCCGGCGAGTGCCGGGCGGTTGCTCGATCAGCTTGCTGTGCCGGCCGGCGCACGTGACTTTGCGGTACTCGGTCCCAAGGGACGGCTCAAGCCCGGCACAGAACTGCCGCAGCCGAACCCCGTGTTCCCTCGTCATGTCGAGGCGGACATCGAAGCGGCGGCATCTTGAGGCCCTTCGCTGGTGCATTGCCGCGGCTCATCCGCGACACAGCTGTATGATCCGCGCCTCGTCGACGCCTTCAACGACGACGTTACCAATCACCGTGCGCGGGACCCCCGTATCGCCGAACCGCCTCAGCATGATCGCTTGGACTCGGGAAGAGGTCGCGTCGAGGATGCTGTATCTGATGTGATTGCGCGCGAGGATGGCCCTAACTTGTCGGCAATAGGGACACCACCAAGCATTGTACATGACGACGTTCTTGCTACAGCCGGCCTCGGCCTGTGGCGGCGCTAGACAAAGCAGTACCGCCGCAAGAATGAGCGGCAAGCGACATATGAGCCAGATACGTCTCGTCATTGCTCTTGTTGTCTCGTCAGCCCATATGCTGCACACAGGGGCTCCCCGAGCCGCGCTTCGTTAGCCTAGCAACTTGAATAATATAGGTCTTTCATCTTTCCGTGATGCTGATCGACAGTCACTGCCATCTCGATTTTCCAGAGCTTAAGGGCGAGCTCGATGCCGTGCTCGCGCGCGCCCGCGTGGCAGGCGTTGGCCTCATGGTCACCATCTCGACGCGGGTGCGCCGCTTCGACGATGTCCTCGCCATAGCCGAAGCTCACGACGAGGTGTTCTGCTCGGTTGGAACCCATCCCCACAATGCTGCAGAGGAACCTGACGTCACGGTAGCGGACCTCGTGAAGCTCGCGCGCCATCAGAAAGTGGCGGCGATCGGCGAGGCCGGCCTAGATTATCATTACGACAATAGCCCGCGTCCGGATCAGGAGAAGAGCTTTCGCGTCCATATCGCGGCTGCACGCGAAACCCGACTTCCGCTCGTGATCCATGCCCGTGAAGCTGACGCTGACATTGCGCGCATCCTTGAGGAAGAATCTGCGAAGGGCGCATTCCCCTTCGTTCTGCATTGCTTCACCAGCGGCCCCGAGCTTGCCCGGCGTGGGCTAGCCATTGGCGGCTTTGTGTCCTTTTCGGGTGTCGTTACCTTTAAGAAGTCGGATGTGCTGCGCGACATTGCACGCGAGGTGCCGCTTGATCGGATTCTCGTCGAGACCGATGCTCCTTATCTCGCGCCGGAGCCCATGCGCGGCAAAACCAACGAGCCGGCTTTCGTCGTTCACACGGCGGCGCGGCTCGCTGCGGTCAAGGGTGTAAGCGAGGCGGATCTTGCGCGCGCCACCAACGAAAACTTCTTTCGCCTGTTCAACAAAGTACCGCGCGCAAGTCTGAAAACGCCAAAAAGCGCCGCATGACGCTGAAGGTCACCATCCTCGGCTGCGGCACTTCGGGCGGCGTGCCGCGCATCGGCAACATCTGGGGCGCCTGCGACCCCAATAACCCTAGGAACCGGCGGAGACGCTGCTCGCTCCTGGTGCAGCGCGCTGAGGGCACTGCAGCCACGACCGTGCTCGTCGACAGCTCCCCGGACATTCGCGAGCAGCTGCTCGATGTCGGCACGCGTTGGCTAGACGGCGTTCTCTACACGCACGACCACGCCGACCATGTGCACGGCATCGATGACCTCCGGATGGTCGCCTATAACGGACACCGCAAAGTCGAGGCGTTCTACGATGCGGTGACGGGACAGATCCTGCGCCAGCGCTTCGACTATTGTTTCGAGCCACCGCCCGGCAGCGAGTATCCAGCAATCCTCAATGGCCATGAGATCAAGGCCGGCGAGGTCGTGAGAATCGAAGGGGCGGGAGGCGTGATCGACGCGCTGCCCTTTCGCCAGCGGCACGGGCAGATCGAGACACTTGGCTTCCGCTTTGGCAACATCGCCTATTCACCCGATGTGAGCGACTTCCCCCAAGAGACGCTCAAGCATCTGCAAGACCTCGATGTGTGGATCATCGACGCGCTGCGCTACTCGCCGCATCCGAGCCATTTTTCGGTCGAGGAGGCCCTGTCATGGATCGCGCGGATCAAGCCCAAACGCGCCGTGCTGACTCATATGCATGTCGACCTAGACTATGCGCGGCTTGCGAGCGAGCTGCCTGAAGGTGTCGAGCCAGCCTATGACGGAATGGTGCTGACTACGGACGGCTGATGGCTTTCCAGGCATCGATGACTTGCCCGGTTTCCATCCAATCAGACATGGCGAGGGGGATAAAGGCTTCCGCCACTGCCTCGGGCGTCCGCAGAGTACTTTGGTCTTCGCCGGGATAGGCTTCCGCGCGCATGCGGGTCGCGGTCGCGCCAGGGTCGATGATGTTCACCTTTACGGCGCTGTCGGCGGTCTCGTTGGCATAGGTCTTGGCCAGCGTCTCTAGCGCGGCCTTGGACACGGAATAGGGAGCCCAATAGGCACGGGCTGAATGCGCCACGCCGGAGGTCACGAAGATCACGCGGCCCGCATCAGATCGGCGGAGCAGGGGATCGAGCGTGCGGATCAGCCGCCAATAGGCGGTGAGATTGACGGCGAGAGTACGTTCCCAGTGCTCTGATGGGATATGGGTCAGCGGCGTCAGGCGGCCGAGAATGGCGGCGTTGCCGACCAGCACGTCGAGCCTGCCGAAGCACTCGTAGAGAGTAGGCCCGAGCGTATCGATAGCCTTGCCGTCGGCGAGATCGAGGGGAATGAGCGAAGCCTTGCCGCCTTGGGCTCTAATCCGATCGTCGACCTCTTCCAAAGCTTTCCGTGCACGCGAGAGGAGCAGGACATGAGCACCTTCGCGGGCGAAGGCGAGCACCACGGCCCGGCCGATACCACGCGAAGCGCCAGTGATAAGCGCGATCCGGTCCTTGAGGCGTAATGAGGTCAACCGACCTCGGCGAGGAAAGAGAGCTGCTTCTGCGCCGGCGGGCCTTCGCGATCCCTGAGTCTCGTCGGATACTCACCGGTGAAGCAATGGTCGGTGAACTGGGGATGGGCGTTGTCGCGCCCCTCATAGCCCATCGCCTTGTAGATTCCGTCGACGGAGAGGAAGGCGAGGGAGTCGGCTCCCATGAAGGCCTGCATCTCCTCGAGGCTGCGATGGGCGGCGAGCAGCTTGTCCTGGTCCGGCGTGTCGATGCCGTAGAAATCGGGATGAGTGATTGGCGGGCTGGCGATCCGCATATGCACCTCGCGGGCGCCGGCCTCCCGCATCATCTGCACGATCTTCACCGAGGTCGTGCCGCGTACCACGCTGTCATCAATGAGCACGATGCGCTTGCCCTTCACCTGACCCTCATTGGCGCTGTGCTTCAGCTTCACGCCGAGCTGCCTGATGCGCTGCTCGGGCTCGATGAAGGTGCGGCCGACGTAGTGGTTGCGGATGATACCGTATTCGAAGGGCAGGCCCGACACTTGCGAATAGCCAATGGCCGCGGGCACGCCAGAGTCAGGGATAGGGACGATGACATCGGCGTCGGCAGGAGCCTCGCGCGCCAATTGCCGGCCCATCTCTTTCCGGACTTCGTAGACCGAACGGCCGCCGACGATCGAGTCCGGCCGGGCGAAGTAGATATATTCGAAGATACAGAGCCGCGCCGGGTATTTGGGAACGAAACGGTGGCTCTCGATTCCCTCGCGCGAGATCACCACCACTTCGCCATTCTCGACCTCGCGCAGGAACTCGGCGCCGATGATGTCGAGCGCACAGGTCTCGGAGGCGAGCACCCAAGATTCGCCGAGCTTTCCCAACACCAGCGGCCTGATGCCGTAAGGATCGCGCGCGCCGACGAGCTTCTTGTTGGTGAGACCTACCAGAGCGTATGCGCCTTCAACCTGGAGCAGGGCCTCGATGAATTTCTCGACAAATCTCCGTTTTTCGCTGCGGGCGACGAGGTGGAGGATAACTTCGGTGTCCGTAGTGGATTGGCAGATGGCACCCTTCTTGATCAACCAATCGCGCATTGTGAGCGCGTTGGTGAGATTGCCGTTGTGGCCGAGTGCAAAACCGCCCGAATCTAGGTCGACGAAAAGCGGCTGCACGTTGCGCAAAACAGGATCGCCGCAGGTGGAGTAGCGCACATGACCTACGGCGACATTGCCCTTGAGGCGCTCGATCACGGGGCGCGAGGTGAAATGATCGCCGACGAGACCTACGCGGCGCTCGGTATGGAAATGATGGCCGTCGAAGCTGACGATGCCAGCGGCCTCCTGGCCGCGATGCTGGAGCGCATGCAAGCCGAGTGCGGTCAGGGCTGCGGCGTCGGGATGATTGAAGATGCCGAAGACGCCGCACTCCTCGTGCAGCCGATCCTCCTCGAGCCAGGTCAATCTCGGTTCCTTGGCTTCAACGGGTTCTGTCACGGGCCTCCGCCTCCTCCAATTAAATAAGCGCCTTGCCAAGCGCTTCAATGGCACGCGACGCCACGCTTACTTGGAACCTCAACTTTCACGAGCGCTGGTCAGGCGGAGTGGGAGCTCCCTCTGCGGGCGTCTCGGGTGTGCCCTCTGGCTGGCCTGCGCCCGGTGCTTCCTCAGGCTTCTGCGGCAGGTATTGCTCCGGGTTCATCGGCAGCAACGATTCGATGGCGACCTGGGTCTGCTGAAGAATGGGGTAGGAGCGCGCATTGCGGACCCACTCTGGCTGGTCCCGGGCAAGCGCAGTGAACAGGATAAAGACGATGGCCACGAGCAGGAAGCCGCGCGCCAAGCCGAAAATGAACCCCAGGGTGCGGTCGAGCGCGCCGACACGGCTGTCCAACACGCGGTCGGAGATGCGGAAGGTGATCAGGCTCACAACGATCAGCGTGACGATGAAGACGCCGGCGGCAAAGGCGATCTGGGCCACGCTCGGATTGTTGATATAGGGCGCGAGCATGCCCGAATATTTAGGGGTTAGATAAAGGGCGGCGACGGCAGCCACAGCCCAGGAGAAAATCGACAAAACCTCGCGCGTGAACCCGCGCACCATGGCGAGAAAGCCGGATATGAGCATGATGACGATGAGAATGACATCGAGCCAGGAGATGGGCATGGCGCGAGGGTCCTCCAGCGAGGCGGCGCGAGACTATCACGATTCCCGGCGATGAAGCACAAATGGGCCGGCCGGGCAATCATGG
>JBKOWI010000068.1:0-14952 GCA_046724315.1 Pseudomonadota bacterium
TCTCGCGCGCTCTGTCGACCAGGTCGAGAAGCGGCAGTTCGAGGAGTGCGAGAACCTCCGTTGATCGCCAGTCGTGGCGGATTTCGGGCGTGGAATTAGGCTCGCCCGGCGTCTCCGCCCGCGCGGTCTTGCCATTGATACGGTTCGTCGTTTCGAGGATTTCCGACACGTTCGAGCGTTGTATTTGCTGAAGGACAGCCCCTTCGCTAATACAGGATCATGGTCGGAAGCGAAAGCAGGTACCGGGCCTTTCTCGCCGCACGCGGGCGCGATGGCTTGCGCCGATCCTTGAGCGAGGTCGCAGCGCGTGACGCGCGGATCGTCAACGTCCGCGGCAAGACTTACGTCAATCTCGCCAGCAATGACTATCTCGCGCTTCGTTTCCACAAGGCGCTGCGGGAGCGGGCAGCTAAGTGGGCCGAGACTTATGGAGTGGGCTCGGGCGCATCGCGGCTTGTCACCGGCAATCTCGACCTGTTTGGCCCGATCGAGGCCAAGGTCGCGAAGCTCAAGAAGACGCCCGCGGCGTTGATCATGGCCTCAGGGTTCCAGACCAACGCCGCCGTGCTCCAGGCCTTGCTCGATAAGAGCGTGCTCGGCGCCGAACCGCTCGTGTTCGCCGACCGGCTCAATCACGCGAGCATGCATTTCGGCTGCCAGGCTGCCGGCGTGCGAGAACTCCGCTATCGCCATTGCGACGCGAAGCACCTCGGCGAGCTGCTAAGCCAATATGAGCAGCATGAGCGGCCGAAATTCATATTGACCGAGCGCGTGTTCTCGATGGACGGCGATGTTGCGCCGCTCGGCGAAATCGCCAAGCTCGCACATGCCTACGGCGCTACGCTGATCGTTGACGACGCGCACGCAACCGGTGTTCTCGGCGAGGAGGAGCGGGGACTTTCCGGCGACGCCGACATCGCCATCGGCACTTTTTCAAAGGCGCTTGGTAGCTTTGGCGGCTATGTCGCCTGCTCGGAAACGGTGCGCGATTATCTCATCAATCGCTGCTCCGGCCTCATTTATTCGACAGCGTTACCGCCTCCCGTGCTCGGCGCTGTCGATGCCGCGCTTGACCTCATTCCAGGCATGAACACGGAGCGTACCCATGTCGCGACCCTCGCCCAGCGCTTCCGCGATGGGGCAAGCGCGCTCGGCCTGAGCACCGGCGCATCAACGACGCAGATCGTACCTGTCATTCTCGGCTCGCCGGAAGCAGCGCTTGCTATGAGCGCGCGGCTGCGTAGCGCAGGCTTCTGGGCCGTGGCGATCAGTCCCCCGACGGTCCCAGCCGGCACGGCGCGGCTCCGGTTGGCATTCACCGCTGCGCATGAAGAAGCCGACGTCGATCGCCTGCTGGATGCGCTTGCTGAGGAAGATGTGCCCCGTCGGGCGAGCGCGATGTAAACTCATAGAAGATGCGTTTCGTGCTCGTTCATGGCTGGGGCTTTCACGCCGGCCTCTTTGCTGACTTCATCGCCCATCTCCACGGAGCGGGAGTCACCCTCGTCGATCTCGGCTTTGTCGCGGGTGGGCCAAAGGGCGCGACGGAGTGGCCGGAAGATGCCATCGCAGTGGGGCATTCGCTGGGCCTCTTGTGGCTGCTTAAGAACGGCGGAGGGCGCTACAAAGCCCTTGTCAGCGTGCAGGGCTTCGATTGCTTCTGCTGCCACATCGCGCCGTCGCGCTTGGCGGCCCTGAAACGCGGGCTCGAGCGCGATCCCGGTGGAACACTCCAGGCGTTTTGGCGCTCTTGCGGCGCCGCAGGCTTCGCCTGGCCAGAGGCGCTCAATGTCCCGCGCCTCGAAGAGGGGCTGAATTGGCTGTCGAAGTGGGACGTGCGAAGGATTAAGGAGGGGCTTAGATGCCCGGTGCTTGCCCTGGCCTCGCGAGATGACCCCATCGTGCCAGAGTCGACGAGCGAGGCGATTTGGGGAAATCATGGCATTGTCTGGTCGCCAGATGGCGGTCATGTTCTTCCTTTAATGCACCCAAGATGGTGCGCGCGTCATGTCCTTGAATTCGCCCGTGCTCTCCCGTCGTAGCGCTGCCGTCGCCGCGAGCTTCGGCGCGCACGCGGAGAGCTATGAGCTTCATGCGGGGTTCCAGCGCGCCGTGGCCGATCACCTTTCGCAGTATTTGCCTGAGCTCAAGCAGCCGTGCGTGCTTGAGCTCGGCTGCGGCACCGGCCTGTTCAGCCGCCATCTCGTCAATCGCTATCCCGACGGCAGCTTCGTTCTCACCGACGTTGCCCCTGCCATGATTGCCGAGTGCCGGCGCAATCTCGCGCCGGCCAAGACCGCGCATATCAGCTACGAAGTGATGGATGCCGGAGAGGCAGGCGGGCATGCAGGGCTCGACCTCATCGTCTCGAGCATGACGCTGCATTGGCTTTCCGATCCCGTTACAAGCCTGAAGCGTCTGGAGAAGCTGCTCGCTCCCGGCGGCGTCCTGCTCTATGCCACGCTTGGGCCTGAGAGCTTTGCCGAATGGCGTAGCGTGCTTGCCGAGCTCGGCCTTCCAAGCGGGCTTGCCGAGATCCATCAGCTTCCGGGCGCCATCGAGGATGAGCGTGTTTACCCGGATGAGAGCGCGCTCGCATTCCTCCAGCGCATGAAGTCTGTGGGCGGGCTCACGCCGCAGGAAGGTTATGCGCCGCTGTCGCCAGGCGCGCTTCGGCGCGCCATCCACGCCGCCGACGCAAAGTTCGGCGGCCGCATCACCTGGCACATCGTCTACGGCCGGCTCAACGCGCCTGATGCGAGTGCATCGAGTCCTTCGACCAAGCCCGCGTAAGCGCCAGAAAGCTCTTCGTCGGTGATGCAATAGGGCGGCATCAGATAGATCGTCGGCCCTAGCGGCCTGATATTGAGCCCGTGCGCGAGGTACCAGTCGCGCAACGCTCTGCTTTCCGCCGATTGATAGCCCCCGGCAGACTTCACCTCGAAGGCGAGGATCGAGCCGATCAGGCGCGGCCGTGTCACATCGGGCCGGGCGGCTAGCTCCGCCAGCATTGTTTTGTGGCGCTTGTTAATGCGCGCGATGCGCTGAAGTGTCTTCTCCTCCTCGAACAAAACGAGTGAGGCGAGAGCCACGGCGCAGGCAAGCGGGTTGGCCGTGAACGAATGGCCATGTGGAAGCGCGCGATCGAAACTATTGCCCAAGAAAGCTTCGAACACGGCCTCGCGCGCCACTGTCACCGCGAGCGGCATGTAGCCTGAGGTGAGGCCCTTCGACAGGCAGACGAGGTCGGGCACGACGCTCGCCCGTTCCATCGCGAACATCGTCCCGGTGCGGCCGAAACCCGTAGCCACCTCGTCGAAGATGACGAGGACGCCCATGGCACGCGCCGTCTCCAGCAGGCGCTTGAGGAAGCTCGGGCGATAAAGGCGCATGCCACCGGCACCTTGCAGCAGAGGCTCAATGATCAGCCCGGCCACAGACTGCCCGCGATCGGCAAGCAGCGCCTCGAAAGCAGAAATGGCGCCAGCCTCGCGCTCGTCCGCAGCATCGTCGCCCTCGAAGGTCGCAGGGCAGGGCAATACCACGACCTTGCACATCAGGTCGCGGAATGGGCTGAACATCTGCGAGCCGCGCCCGAGCGACATGGCGCCGAGCGTATCGCCGTGATAGCCGCCGTCGAAGCCGACCAGGATCTGGCGTCGCGGCTCTCCGACATTGATCCAATATTGATAGGCGATCTTGAGCGCGACCTCGACCGAGGTCGAGCCGTCGTCGGAAAAGAACACGCGGTTGAGGTCGCCTGGGAGAAGCTCAGCAAGCGCGGTAGCCAAGTCAACAGCAGGCTGATGCGTAAAGCCCGCGAACATCACATGCTCGAACCGCGCCGCCTGCTCGGCGAGTGCCGCGTTCAGCTTGGAGTGCGAGTGCCCATGGGTGCAGGTCCACCACGACGAGACGAGGTCGAGGATCTCGTTGCCGTTGGCATCGAACAGCGAGGCGCCCCTGGCGCCGGTGACCACGATGGGATCCCCCTCCGTTCCGTGTTGGGTGAAGGGATGCCAGACGTGGCGCTGGTCGCGCGAAAGCAAATCGCGCGCGAGCTTGCTCCGATTCTGCTCGTCGTTCATGGCAAAGGCTTAGCAAGCTTGGCGAGATCGAGCTCCGGCTCGATCGCCATCAGCGCCTGGGGCGTGACCGTGTCAAGCCAGGGGATCTCGGCAATTACCTCAACTTTGCCGTAGCGCTCGATCGCCGCGCGGTTATGCGGCGTCTCTGGTCCGCTGATGACGACGCCGGCAAGCGGCAGCCCGCGGCGCCTGATCGCCTCGAGCGAAAGCAGCGTATGGTTGATGGTGCCGAGCGTCGAGCGCGCCACGAGAACGAGCGGCAAATGCAGCTCGGTGGCAAGATCGATCACGTAAGCGTCGTCGGTGAGCGGTACCATCAGGCCTCCGGCACCTTCCACCACCAGCGGCCGGTCGCAACTTGGCGGCACGAGCTTAGCCATATCGATCTCGACGCCTTCCCGCCGTGCCGCCTCATGCGGCGCGATCGCCTCCGATAGTACATAGGCCTCGGGCATGATGCGCTCGGGGGGCGCCCCAGATAGGCGGCGCACGACATCGGAATCGGTCTCGGGACGGGTGCCCGCCTGCACCGGCTTCCAATAGAAGCCATCGAGCTGCCCTACGAGCCAGGCCGCTACCAGCGTCTTGCCGACATTGGTGTCGGTGCCTGTGACAAAAAATCCTTCCACGCCGTCCTCAGCCTTCCGCCCGCACGTGACGGCCGAGACTGTATAGAGTCAGACCAATCGGGGTAAAGGGAGTGGACGGGCCAGGGCTTTCGGGTGACAACCCTTTGCCCATGCGTGCCTATTTGCTCATTCCGATATTTGCAGCGCTCGTCGCGTGCCAAGTCGCCGCGGCCGACGCCAAGACGCTGCGTATGGCCTACGACTCGGATCCGACCTCGCTCGATCCACATGAGCAGCTCTCAAGTGCGACGCTGCAGATGTCGCACCTCCTGTTCGATCCGCTGATCAGGTTCCGCCAGGACATGTCGATCGAGCCGCGTCTTGCCAAGAGTTACGAGACCATCGACGAGCGCACCACGCGCTTTCACTTGCGCGAGGATGTGAAGTTTCAATCTGGCCGTACGCTGTCGGCGCAAGACGTGGTGTGGACCGTGAACCGCCTCAAGCAGAGTCCCGACTTCAAGGGGCTGTTCGAGCCATTCGAAGGAGCGCGCGCGGTCGACGATTTCACCGTCGATCTCATCACCAAGGCGCCCTATCCGCTAGTGCTCAACCTCGCCACCTACATTTTCCCAATGGATCGCGAGTTCTATAACGGCACCGACGAGAACGGACGGCCCAAGGATGCGATCGCCAAATCCGGGTCGTCCTTCGCCTCGTCGCACGCGAGTGGAACCGGGCCCTTCATCGTTACCGGGCGAGAGCAGGGGGTGAAGCTCACGCTGAAGCGCTTCCCCGGATATTGGGACAAGAATTCCCCCGGCAATGTCGACGAGATCATCTTCACCCCCATCAAGGAGCCGGCGACGCGAGTCGCTGCGCTGCTCGCCGGCGACGTCGATTTCATCGCGCCGGTCCCGCCGACCGATCTTGCCCGCGTCGAGGCGGACTCCTGCTGCACGCTGATCACCATGCCGAGCACGCGCGTGCTCACCTTCGAGCTGAATCAGAATCGCGTCGCCGCCTTCAAGGATTCAAGAGTGCGGCTTGCCATGAATTATGCGATCAACCGAGACGGCATCGCCGAGAAGATCATGCGCGGCTTCGCCACCGCCGCGGGAGAGCTCAGCCCGCCGATCTATGCGGGCTACGATCCCGCGCTCGCGCCCCGCTACGACCTCGCCAAGGCGAAAGAGCTGATGAAGGAGGCGGGCTACGAGAACGGCTTCTCGGTGACGATGATGGCCCCCAATAACCGCTATATCGAAGATGCCCGCATCGCCGAGGCCGTCGCTGCCATGCTCGCCAAGATCAACATCAGGGTCGATCTGCAAACGATGCCGAAGGCGCAATATTGGCAGCGTTTCGATGAACGGGCAGCCGACATCATGATGATCGGCTGGCAGTCGGATACGCAGGACTCGGCGAATCTCTACGAGTTCCTGGTCATGACGCCCGACCAGAAGACCGGTTACGGACAGTACAATGCCGGCAACTATGCGAATCCCGAGGTCGACCGGCTGACGCTTCAGACGCAGACCATGACGGACAAGCAAGCCCGCGCCGAGGTGCTGAAGAAGATCGAGCGAATCCTCTATGACGATGGAGCGCTCATCCCGCTGCACTGGCCGCATCTCTCTTGGGCCGCGCGGAAAAACGTCGAGATCGGTTCGATCGTCAACGTCATCGATATGCCGTATCTCGGTGATCTGGTGATGCAATAGGCCTGGGGGTGATTGGGAGGGACTTGCCGATGCTGAAAAAGATCGTCATCGCGCTTGCGGCGATCGTCGCCATATTCGTCATCGCTGTTGCCTTGCAGCCAGCCGACTTCCGGGTCGAGCGCACCACCACCATCGCGGCGCCGCAGGCCGATGTGTTCGCCAAGGTGAACGACTTCCACCAATGGGATGCCTGGTCTCCCTGGGCCAAGCTCGATCCTGATGCGAAAATCACTTTCGAAGGCCCAGACTCAGGCCAAGGCACGGTGATGACCTGGGTCGGCAACGACAAGGTCGGCGAGGGGAAGATGACCTTGACCGAGAGCCAGCCGAACGACCTCGTCAAGCTCAAGGTCGACTTCGTGAAGCCCTTCGAGGGGACAGCCACGCAGGAGTTCGCCTTAAAGCCCCAAGGTGATCAGACCGCGGTCACCTGGAGCATGCAAGGCCATAACAACAGCTTCATCCAGAAGGCGTTCTGCCTGGTGATGGACGGCAAGAAGATGATCGGCGACGACCTCGAAAAGGGCTTGGCCCAGCTCAAGACCGTGGCTGAGTCAGGCAAGGCGGCCGCCGCCAACTAGCCTACTTTAAACAATCATCTGCATTGCGGCATGAACCGGCGCGCGCGGCCGGTTCCGCATTGGTCGGCCCTGCCACCTCAAGTATAGTTCGCTTCGACGGCGCCTAATGGGGGCACGTTTACAAGGGGCGGAGCCGCATCGAAATCCGCGCTATCGGCCATGAAGTGGGACTTCTTGAAGGTCGATACTTTGCCGAGGTCGCCGCCTCGGGCCCGCGCTGTCGTCATCATGGCCGGCGTGGGATTTGTCACCGGACTGATCTCGAGCCTGCCATCTCCTTTGCCCGACTTGCGTTTGGACAATCCCGAAGTCCTGATCAACGCCGAAGGAATCCCACTTCACGCAGGCATCGCCTTCGGCGCGGGCGTCGCGATCATGCTGCGGCTCTGGGCGAGCCGCGATCTTGGCAAATGCCTGCTCGCCATGGCACTGATCATCTTGGGTTGGCTCGCCGCCGTGAATACGGCAAATGACGTCATGAATGCGGTGGTGAGCTCCGAGTTGTTCGGCACGGTCGAGGGTGCGAAGGCGAGCCGGGAAACCCTGGGATGGATCCTAGCGGGGCTTGTCGGCGGCGCGATCGGCGCTGGGCTCACTGCTTTTGCCGCAGGAGTGGCCGCGCAGGAGATCAGGTATCCTGAGGCTTGGAGCGTGATCGTGGCTGTTGGGACCCTCTACGGACTTCTTCTCTACCCTGCTGCAGATCTCGACCAGATCGCCATTCTGTTCGTGCCGTGGCAGACCGCGGTCGCTGCCTCGATCGCCTATGGCATCGCACGACGCTAGGACTGAGTGCAGGTCCTTTTTGCAGGCAGACGAGGCAGGGCATAGGCAACTTCATCGCATCGTCATGAGGCTAAGGCTTACTGCCAGCCGCGTCGGATCTAGGGACCGATTGTGTCGCGCAAACTGCGTCTAGGAGGCTGGAGGTAAATGTTTCGTCAGTTGGCGTTTGGCGCCATTCCGCTTGGCGCATGTCTGGGCGCCTTTACGGTTCCTTGCTCGGCCGCGCAGCTAAGCGATGTCGAGCACATTATCGTCATCTATCTCGAGAACCACAGCTTCGACAATCTATTCGGGTTTTTCCCGAACGCCGACGGCATCGCCGCGGCCGGAGCGACCAAAATCCAAGTTGATCCGGAGGGACATCCCTACACGTTTCTCCCACCAGTGCAGCACCTCGTAAAGAAACCCGACGGCACCAAAGGCGCCGAAGTCGATGACCGATTTCCGGACAATCTGCTGAACCAGCCGTTCAGCATCGATGCTTTCGCTCCGATCGGCGAGGCGACGGGCGACCTGCTCCATCGCTATTACGACCAGATCGAGCAGATCGACGGCGGGCGCATGGATAAGTTCGCCGCCTATTCCGACGCGCGTGGGCTGGCTATGGGTTTCTATGACGGAAGCAAGACCAAGCTCTGGGACTATGCCAAGCGCTACACGCTCACCGACCATTTCTTCCATGCGGCGTTCGGCGGCTCGTTCCTCAATCACTTCTGGATGATCTGCGCCTGCACCCCTCGCTACGAGGGCGTGCCGCCCGATGGGATCACCGCAAAATTCGTCGACGGCCACATCTCCCAACTTGGGTTAACAGGGGTGATACGCACTGATCTGCTTTCACCGCAGGGATATGCGGTGAACACCATGTTTGCGCAGCTCGGCCCCCACCCCAAAGACCCGAAGCCGCCGTTCGACAACTTTCTCCCGCCTATCGATGCCAACAAGGTGCCAACGATTGGCAGCCGCCTGAGCGACAAGAACATAACCTGGGCATGGTATTCGGGGGGCTGGGACGACGCCGTCGCCGGCAAGGCTTCAAAGGATTTTCAATTCCACCATCAGCCCTTCGCCTATTTCAGCAATTACGAACAGCTGAAGAGCGAGGGCCATCTCTTGGACGCCCAGGACTTCATGTCGGACATTGTGCAGGGAACGCTGCCGCAGGTTGTCTTCTACAAGCCGATCGGCGAGCTCAACGAGCATCCCGAATATGCCAATGTGCTCGAGGGCGATGAGCATCTCGACAAGGTGCTGCGCCTGATCGAGCAGAGTCCGATCTGGTCGAAGTCAATCGTCATCGTCACCTTCGACGAGAACGGCGGCTATTGGGATCACGTGCCGCCGCCGGTAATCGATGAGTGGGGACCGGGCATGCGCGTGCCCACGGTGATCATCTCGCCCTTCGCCAAGAAGGGGTTCATCGACCACACCATCTACGATACCACCGCGATCCTGAAGCTGATCGAGACACGATGGGGGCTCGAGCCCTTGGGGCAACGCGACAAGTGCTCCAAGGATATGACCGCCGCCTTCGAGTTCGATAGTCCGGCGAGTGCTACGCCCGATCCGGACTGCAAGAAAAGGCCCGTGGGTGGGTCAAAACCCGAGACCCCGCCACCGCCCGAGGCTTCGCCCAAACCATAGGCACGCGCCGCCCAATCGCCGCCTTCCAGGACTTCCATAAGCCGAATCCAGGCTATGCTGGCTCGTCACACCTCCTGACGAGCCATGATTACAGCTTTTCCCCATCGGCACTTCCCTGCGAAATGCTTCGGCACGACCGGCCGACATAGACGGCCTGCATGACCTCGATAAAAGCGTTCGCCACAGGCGTTGCCTTTCTCGGGCGCCGCCTCGCCCAAGCCTTGCTCGTCATGCTGGCTGTTCTGGTCATTGCTTTTGCTGTCCGCTCCAGCCTCGGCGACCCTTTGCGTGAGATCGTGGGAGAGGCGGTGCCCGAGGCCGAACGCGAGCAGCTTCGCCATGAGCTTGGCCTCGATGCGCCTTGGCCAGTGCAGCTCGCCAGTTATATCGGCGGCGCGCTGCATGGCGACCTCGGTACCTCGACGATCTACAAGAGGCCGACGCTCCAAGTCGTCCTCGCCAAGTTCCCCGCTAGTTTCGAGCTCGTGCTCGGCGCGAGCCTGCTCGTCCTACTGTTGTCCGTGCCGGCCGGCATCTATTGCGCAGTCCGCCCGCGCGCGCTCGGGGCGAGGCTCATATTGGGATTGAGCGTGCTCGGCATCTCGATCCCGGTCTTTCTCACCGGCATCTTCCTCATCACCATCTTCTCGGTCTGGCTCGGCTGGCTGCCGGCTTTTGGGCGTGGGGAGACTGTCCGCGTCGGTTATTGGGAGACCGGGCTCCTTACGCTGAGCGGGCTCCGTCACCTGATTTTGCCCGCGCTCACCCTCTCTTCGATCATGCTGCCGCTGTTTATCAGACTAGTGCGTGGCGCCATGCTCGATGAGCTAGGCGATGACTATGTGCGGACCGCCCGCGCCAAGGGTGCCGCGCCGCTGAGAGTCTGGCTCGGCCACGCACTTCGCAACGCGCTTCTGCCGCTGGTCGCGGTGGGAGGGCTTCAGGTCGGCACGCTCATTGCCTACACGCTGCTCACCGAGACCGTGTACCAGTGGCCCGGCATGGGCTTCCTGTTCTTAGAAGCCGTGACGCGCGCCGACATCCCGCTCATTACCACTTATCTCGTCTTCGTCGGCCTCCTGTTCGTCATCACCAACACGCTCGTCGACGTCCTGAGCCTCATGCTCGATCCGCGCATCAGCCTCGAAGGCACACGATGAGCGAGGCCGCGTCGCGAACAGCTCGTGGCGGCGCGCTGCGCGCCCTTATCGCCGAGCGTCCCGGCGCCGCGCTCGCAGCGCTTTTATTTGGGCTCATCGCCATCGCAGCTTTACTTGCACCTCTGATCGCGCCGACTAACCCCTTCGATCTCGCAAGCCTAGATGTGCTCGACGCCGAACTGCCGCCTCGTTGGGTGCAAGGAAGCGATCCGCGCTTCCTGCTCGGCACGGATGCGCAAGGCCGCGATCTCCTGAGCGCCATCCTCTATGGCACCCGGATCTCCCTCATTGTTGGCGTCCTCGCCGTCGCCATCCAAGCTGCCATCGGCGTATCGCTGGGTCTGCTCGCAGGCTATTTCGGCGGCAGGCTGGACAGCGTCGTCAGCCGGGCTGCCGACATTCAACTCTCGCTCTCGACCTTGATGATGGCGATCATCGCTCTCGCGTTGTTTCGCGCGGGCCTGGGCGGCGAGAGCTTGAGCCGCTACGCGGTGCCGTTGCTTGTGGTGGTGATTGGGTTTGCCGAGTGGCCCTATTTCGCCCGCACCGCCCGCGCGGCGACGCAAGTCGAGGCCGCCAAGGACTATGTGCGGGCAGCCCGCGCGCTCGGCGCAAGCGATGCGGGCATCGTCGGACGGCACATCTTGCCCAACATTCTCTCGCCCCTGATCGTGGTCGCCACCACGCAGATTGCTGGTGCCATCATGGCGGAAGCCGCGCTCTCCTTCCTCGGCCTCGGCATGCCTGTGACCAAGCCGTCTCTCGGCACGCTGATCCGCTCCGGCTACGACCTGATGTTCGCCGGCGCCTGGTGGATCACCGTCATCCCGGGCCTCGTGCTGATCGGGCTGCTCGTCTCCGTTAACGTGCTCGGTGATGCCCTGCGCGACGCGCTCGACCCGAGGCTCGGCCCAGATTAATCGCGATCGCGGAATCCCTCGCCGCCCTTGAACGGTAGGTGCGCTCCGACCCATAAGGTATAGTGCAATCACTGCTCCCGCTCGCATGGGCGAGTCGGTCCGTCAGGAGCTGTCATGGAGACCTTGAGCCCGGTCAATCAGCAGCTTGTGTTTTCCCTCCGCCGCGTCACCGAGCGCGCCGCCACCGCCGCATTCAATTGGATCGGCCGCGGCGACAGTGAGGACGCAGGCCGCGCCGCGCTAGATGCCATGCGGAGCGCCCTCGCAGAGATCGACATCGACGCCGTTGTGGCGATAGGCGAGGCGACGCGGGGCGAAGCGCCGCAGCCGCAACGAGGCGAGCGGCTTGGCCGCCCAAGCTCTTCCTTCAAGGCCGACATCGCTGTCGATCCTGTGGAAGGTACGAGCTATCTCGTGCGCGGCCAGACCAACGCGCTTGCCGTTCTGGCGGTCGCAACCCGCGGTGCCATGATGAATCCAGGCCCCGCGTTCTACATGGAGAAATTCGTGGCTTCGGCACCGGCGCGCCACAAGATCGACCCTCGCTGGTCGCCCGAGAAGAAGCTCACCGTGCTCGCCGATCTCCTCGACAAAGCTGTCTCTGAGCTCACCGTGTTCGTGCTCGAGAAGCCGCGTCATCGCGAGCTGGTTGAGCGCATCTTGGCGACCGGCGCGCGCGTCGCGCTTTATCCAGCCGGCGACGTCGCCGGCGCGCTGATGGCCGCCATCCCCGGCTCAGGCATCGATGCCCTGATGGGAACGGGTGGCACGCCCGAGGGCGTTATGTCGGCATGCGCCATCAGGGCGATCGGCGGGGAATTCTTAGGGCGCCTTGATCCCCAGCTTCAGACCGAGGCCCGCGCCGTCAACGAGGCGGGAATCGATACTTCGAAGTGGTACGATCGCGACGAGATCATCGCGTCGGACAATGTATTTTTCTGCGCCACCGGGATCACGACGGGTCTCATGCTCGAAGGTGTTGAGCGGACCAAGTCCCACTATAAGGTGCAGACAATGATGATAACGGGATCGACCGGCGAACGGCAGATCTTGACGAGTTACATGCCGAACGAACGCCCGGCGAGCATGGCGGCGCGCGACGTCGCCTGACCCGATTGGGAGGAGAGTGCCTGGAGTAGTTTATGGCGAAGCGGGTAGAGCATCCGATCATCCTCGGCATCGTGGGTGACTCGGCATCGGGCAAGACTACGCTGTCAGCTGGCGTTGCTCAGATTCTGGGCGAGGCGCACTGCACGGTGATCTGCACCGACGACTACCATCGCTACGACCGCGCGCAGCGCGCTGCTGCTGGCCTGTCCGCGCTCCACCCACGCTCGAATTATATCGACGTGCTCGAGCAGCATTTGCGCCTGCTGCGTGGCGGCGAGCCGATCCTGAAGCCGGTCTACGATCATCGCCAGGGGACGTTAGCGCCGCCCGAATATGTGCGGCCGAAGGACTTCGTCATCGCCGAAGGCCTGCTTGGCTACACCACGCGCGCCATGCGCGATTGCTACGACGTGAAGATCTATCTCGATCCCGAGGAGGAGCTGAGAAGGCGGTGGAAGCTCCATCGCGATACGACGCGGCGTGGCTATACGCGGGAGGAGGTGCTGTTTCAGCTCGAGCGGCGCCAAGCGCAGAGCCAGACCTTCATCCATCCACAGCGCACCTTTGCCGACATCGTCATCCGCTTTCAGCGATCCAAGGGCGCAAATGGCTCCGACACCCAGCTCGATGTCCGCCATATCCTGCGGCCGACGCTGCCCCATCCCGATTTCACGCCTTTATTCGATGGCTCGAGCAATGCCGGGCTGCACCTTGAGCTTGCCCGCGACCGGGACGGAAAGCCGGTCGACGTGCTTGAGATCAACGGCAATATCTCGGACAAAAGGGCCGAGCGGATCGAGGATTTGCTCTGGAACCTCATTCCGGAGGCTGGGCATTTGCGTGACCAGGTGGGCCAGATCGACGTCGCCAACGGCGCCCGCAAGAGCCATCCTTTGGCTTTGAGCCAGCTTCTTGTGGGCTACCACGCCGTCAAGGCGGCAATGGGCGTGCGCGCCTATTGATCTAGCGCGTTCTCGTGTTACTGAACCGTCAGGTTCCCAGGTAAGCCTTCACCTATTTCGGGGAGAATCGATGGCTGAAGCCCTGATGCAAAGTCAGTTGCGGCGGGATAACGGTCTCTAATACTAGGTTTCACAAGGCACGCTGGAAGCCTTGATAACGGCCACAATCTTGGGTACATTACCTTACGTTACCTAGCACTTCAATACCCACGAAGAGCGTTACCGGCCGTTACCTAAATGCCGAAACGAGCGCTGAGCGACCTGACCGTCAAGCGGGCGAAACCACCCACAAATGGTCAGGTTGACATCTTCGATGCTGGATACCCCGGCTTCGCTTTGCGCGTCTCTTACGGCGGTGGCAAGAGCTGGGTTTACTTCTATCGCATCGGTGGCCGCTTACGTCGAAGGTCGCTTGGTACCTATCCGGCCGTCACTCTTGCCGAGGCTCGGCAGCTCTGGCGCGATGCAAAGCACCAAGTGTCACTTGGCAGAGACCCCGGTTGGCAAAGGGCCTCCGATCCTAACTTTGAGAGTGTCGCGCGGGAGTGGTTGAAGCGCGATCAGGCTGACAAGAGATCGCTTAAAGAGGTTACTCGCATTGTTGAGAAGGAGTTGATCCCGGAATGGGGTCAGCGGTCCATTCGAGACATTCGTCGCCACGACATTCTGGTCCTGTCGGATCGCATTGCCGACCGGGGAGCCACGACCATGGCTCGCCGCGTGATGGCCTACGTGCACCGGCTATTCAGGTGGGCTAAGAGTCGGGACCTTATAGAGTCAAATCCCGCCACTGATCTTCCCAAGCCGGGGCGAGAAGTTGCACGCGACAGAGTTCTAACTGACGCTGAATTAGCTGCCGTCTGGAAGGCTGCGGTTGAGATTGGCTGGCCTTATGGCCCAGCGGCTCAACTGCTCATCCTTACCGGAGCCCGCCGCGCTGAAATCGCAGAGCTGAAGTGGTCCGAAATCCACGGCAACACCATTAAGCTATCTGGCGCTCGCACAAAGAATGCTGAGCCGCATGACATGCCGCTGTCTGAGCAGGCGTTGGACGTTCTGTCGCGAATGCCGCGCATCGCTGGCAGCGAATACGTTTTCGGGAAGCCTCTGAGAAGCGGAGCTTGGTCGAATGCCAAGATAAAGTTTTCCGCTGCGAAGATTCAGCCTTGGCGCATTCATGACCTGAGGCGCACCGTCAGCACCGGCATGAACGAACTCGGCACCGAGCCGCACATCGTAGAGGCCGTGCTAGGCCACACGGTGAAGGGCGTGGCTGGCGTTTATAACCGCGCCAAGTATGAAGCTGCCAAACGAGCCGCTCTTAAGGCGTGGGGCGCGCATGTCATGGCGTTGGTGCAACCATGAAGAGGCAATCAAAAGATTGGCGCGAGAATGCTGAGTGCCTACG
>JBKOWI010000128.1:0-2235 GCA_046724315.1 Pseudomonadota bacterium
GCGTCTACCAGCGCGTCGAGATTCACCGCTGGTCGAACAGCTTCCAGAAACGCCAGGCCGACTATCGCCGCAAGGGCCTGCAGCAGTTCCTGTGCACGGGACCCAATACCGGCACGCCCGAGTTTTTCCGCGCGCATCTCAACGCGCACGAGTCATACTTCGCCTCGTACGGCGACAGCTTCATTTTCCGCGGGCCGATCCGCTCGGCCGACGGCGCCGACAACATCGGCACCGCGCTGCTGCTCGAGCTGCCGGACCGGGCGGCGGTGGACAAGTTCTGGAACGAGGAGCCGTTTGCCAGGAATGGCGGATATCAGCGCGACGCGCGGATCACGCGGTGGGTGTTTGGCGACTGAGCGATGCCGGATGCTGGTAGGGTGCCCAGCGTCCGCACGCTGAATCGACCATGAGGAATAAAGAGTAGCAGCGAAAACCATGTCTCCGCCGCGCACGAACCTGTTTCGCCGCACGTTGTTGCGTCTCGCGGTCGGCGCCGCCGCCCTCCCGGCCGTGTCGCGCATCGCGAGGGCGCAAAGCTATCCGGCGCGGCCGATCCGGCTGGTCGTCCCTTTTCCGCCCGGCGGCGCGTACGACCTCGTCGGCCGTCCGCTGGCGGACAAGCTCAAGCCGCTCCTTGGCACGGTGGTGATCGAGAATATCGGCGGGGGCGGCGCTTCGCTCGGCGCCGCTGCGGTCGTCCGCGCTGCGGCGGACGGCTACACCATCCTGCTCGGCGGGACGCAGACGCACCTCAACGAGGCGCTGCTCAAGAGCCGGCCGCTCTACGATCCGGTCAAGGATCTCGATCCAGTTGCGAGCGTGGCGGCCAATTGCCTCGTCATCGCCGTGCACCCTTCAGTGCCGGTTCGCACACTCAAAGAGCTCATCGCCTATGCCAAGGCCAATCCCGGAAAGCTGTCCTATGCCCACGCCGGCGTCGGCTCGATCCAGCACCTGACCGGCGAGCTGTTCAAGTCACTGGCGCAGACGCCCGACATCGTCCAGGTGCCCTATCGCGGGACCGGGCCGGCGATCGCCGACCTGGTCAGCGGCCAAGTGCCGATGGGCATCGTGGGAGTTACCGGTCCGTTGCTCGAATTTCATCGCGTCGGCAAGACGCGCATTCTTGCCGTCACCAATCCCACGCGTCTCGGCGTCGCCCCTGAGCTTGCCACGGCAGCCGAGTCGGGTCTCCCCGGCCTTACCGTGACCGGCACCATCGGGCTGCTCGCGCCGGCCGGTACAGCGAGTGCGATCATGGACCGCATCGCGCAGGCGACGCGCGCGACGGTCGCCGAGCCGAGCTATCAGAAGCTGCTGATCGAGGCGGGCATCGAGCCCACGCCCGACTCGGGCCCTGACAAATTCCGCCGTTCGCTCGCCGCCGACGTCGCGTTGTGGACGCCGACCGTCAAAGCGCTCGGGCTGAAGATCGATTGACGGGCCTCGGCTGTGCGACGCCCAGGACGAAAACGCGATCACAACGCCCTGTTACTCTCCTTCACCGCCGCCGCATCCACATAGACCTCGCTGCCGAGCTTCCGGAATTTCTCCGACATCTGCGCCATGCCTTGCTCCTTATCGTTGAGCGTGGCGGCGTAGTCGCGCACGTCCTGCGTGATCTTCATGGAGCAGAATTTCGGCCCGCACATGGAGCAGAAATGCGCCACCTTGTGCGCCTCCTTCGGCAAGGTCTCGTCGTGGAATTGCCGCGCGGTCTCGGGGTCGAGCGAGAGATTGAACTGGTCAACCCAGCGGAACTCGAAGCGCGCGCGCGAGAGCGCGTCGTCGCGGATCTGCGCCGCGGGATGGCCCTTGGCGAGGTCGGAGGCGTGCGCCGCGATCTTGTAGGCGATGACGCCTTCCTTGACGTCGTCGCGGTCGGGGAGCCCGAGGTGCTCCTTGGGCGTGACGTAGCAGAGCATGGCGGTGCCGAACCAGCCGATCATGGCGGCGCCGATCGCCGAGGTGATGTGGTCGTAGCCCGGCGCGATGTCGGTGGTCAGCGGGCCGAGCGTATAGAACGGCGCCTCGCCGCACTCCTTGAGCTGCTTCTCGACGTTGATCTTGATCTTGTGCATCGGCACATGGCCGGGGCCCTCGATCATCACCTGGCAGCCCTTGTCCCAGGCGATTTTGGTGAGCTCGCCCAAGGTCTCGAGCTCGGCGAACTGCGCGCGGTCGTTGGCGTCGGCGATCGAGCCCGGCCGCAAGCCGTCGCCGAGCGAGAACGAC
>JBKOWI010000014.1:0-30341 GCA_046724315.1 Pseudomonadota bacterium
TTATTGGGCGGCTTCGCGGGGCGCCTTCTCAACCGGCGCCTCGGCCTCCTCGATTTGCTCGATGACCTTGAGTGCGCCGATGCTCGGCATGGCGATGGTCGAGTAGCCGCAATCGACGAAATGCACCTCCCCCGTAACAGCGCCAGACAAGTCGGACAAGAGATAGAGCGCGGCACCGCCGACCTCGTCGAGCGTGGGCGAGCGGCGCATCGGCGCGTGACGCTGTTGGAAGTGGAACAGCGTGCGCGCGTCCGAGATGCCGGCACCGGCAAGCGTCCGCATCGGCCCTGCCGACAGCGCATTCACCCTGATGTTTTGCGGTCCGAGATCGGAGGCGAGGTAACGCACGGACGCCTCAAGCGCAGCCTTGGCCACGCCCATCACATTGTAGCAGGGCACCACGCGCGTCGATCCGCCATAGGTCAGCGTGAGCAGAGAGCCGCCATTGGGCATGAGTTCGGCGGCGAGCTTCGAGACCTCGGTGAAGGAGAAGCAGGAGATCACCATGGTGTGCTCGAAATTCGCCCGCGTGGTGTCGCAGTAGCGACCCTTGAGCTCGTTCCGATCGGAAAAGGCAAGCGCGTGTACGACGAAATCGAGCGAACCCCATTTTTTGCGGATCACCTCGAACACACGCTCGACGCTCTTTAGATCCTCGACGTCGGCCTCCTCGATGACCTTGGCGCCGATCGATTGCGCAAGCGGCACGGCACGGCGGCCGAACGCGCCGCCCTGATAGGAGAAGGCGAGCTCCGCCCCTTGGCCATGCAGCACCCGGGCGATTCCCCAGGCGATCGACCGGTCGTTGGCGACTCCCATCACCAGCCCTCTTTTCCCCGCCATCAATGGCCGAGGCTCAGCGATATCTCTTGTTGTTGCCATGGCGCCTACTCTGGTTACGGATTAACGTCTCCGTCAGCTCCCCTGCTTCACCCATCCACCCGGCGGAACACCAGTGTGGCGTTAGTCCCGCCGAAACCGAAGCTGTTCGACATCACTGTGTTAATGGCCACGTTATCCTGGCGTTTGCGCGCAATCGGCATGTCGGCAACGGCAGGATCGATGGTCTCTATATTGGCAGACTCACAAATGAAGCCGTTGTTCATCATGAGCAGCGAGTAGATCGCCTCATGCACGCCGGCGGCGCCGAGCGAATGGCCGGTGAGCGCCTTGGTGGCACTGATTGGCGGGCACTTATTGCCGAATACCTCCCGGATTGCTTCGATCTCCTTGACATCGCCGATTGGCGTCGAGGTGGCGTGGGGATTGATGTAGTCGATCTCGCCATTACCGTTCTGCATGGCCATACGCATGCAGCGTACCGCGCCCTCGCCGGAGGGCTGTACCATGTCGTAACCGTCTGAGGTCGCACCATAGCCGACCAGCTCGCCATAGAGACGCGCGCCACGGGCTTTTGCGTGCTCGAGCTCCTCGAGCACGACCACGCCGGCACCGCCAGCGATGACGAAGCCGTCGCGGGCGGCGTCATAGGGACGGCTTGCGTGCTCCGGCTGGTCGTTGAAGTCCGACGACATGGCGTTCATGGCGTCGAACAGGACCGATAGTGTCCAGTCGAGCTCCTCGCCGCCGCCCGCAAATACGATGTCCTGCTTGCCGAGCTGGATCAACTCGGCGCCGTTGCCGATGCAATGCGCTGAGGTCGAGCAAGCCGACGAGATCGAGTAGCTCACCCCTTTGATGTGATAGGGCGTGGCGAGCGTGGCAGAGTTCGTGGAGCACATCGCCTTTGGCACTTCGAATGGCCCGACCTTTTTGGGGCCCTTCTCGCGCGCGGTATCGGCGGCCTGCACGATGGCCCGCGTCGAGGGTCCGCCAGAACCCATGATGAGACCGGTTCTCTCGTTCGAGATGTCATCCTTCTCAAGGTCTGCATCGCGGATCGCCTGCTCCATGGCGATGTAGTTCCAGGCGGCACCGGCGCCCATGAAGCGCCGCACCTTGCGGTCGAGCATCTCCCGCCAGTCGAGCTTCGGCGCGCCGTGCACCTGGCAGCGGAAGCCGAGCTCGGCATAGTCGTCCGCCTTGACGATGCCCGACTTCGCCTCGCGCAAAGACGCGAGCACCTCTTGGGCACTGTTTCCGATCGGGGACACGATCCCCATGCCGGTTACGACCACGCGTTTCATCGCGTCAAAATCCTTGGGAACCAACGCCGCTTGAGATCAGACACTTGCGGGTGCGGCTTCGCCCGCCTGGAAGAGGCCAACTCTCAAATCCTTGGCCGTATAGATGGTCTCGCCATCGGCCTTCAGCCAGCCGTCACCGGTGCCGAGGGTAAATTTGCGCCGGATCACCCGCTTGAGCTCGACGATATATTCGAGCTTCTTCATGGTGGGGAGAACCATTCCGGAAAACTTCACCTCGCCGACGCTAAGAGCACGGCCCCGTCCCGGAGCGCCCAGCCAGCCAAGGAAGAAGCCGAGCAACTGCCACAGCGCGTCGAGGCCAAGGCAGCCGGGCATGACCGGATCGCCTTTGAAATGGCAGGGGAAGAACCAAAGGTCTGGCTTCACGTCGAGCTCGGCGACGATGCGGCCATGGCCGTGCTCGCCGCCCTCCTCCTTCACCTCCGAGATGCGGTCGAACATGAGCATGGGCGGCAGCGGCAACTGCGCGTTGCCGGGGCCGAACAGTTCCCCGCGCGCGCACGCAAGCAGATCCTCGTATTCGAATTGGTCCCGCCGTTCAGTCATGGGACGTTTCGCTTTCTCCCAGCCTCTTCAACGCCTGTGTAAATTTGGTGGTTTCCTAACACAGACGGAAGCCCTTCAAAAGCATTCCGGGGGCAGCCTTGACCCCGCCATTTTTGACAAGCGCCCGACGGCCTCAACGTTGCGGCCGGCCTGCCTTTCATCCTATATTCCCTCCATAATTTTCCACCGATAGACAGGTGCTTAGGTCAGCTGTGGGCATGCCGAAATTGCCAGAGAAGGCGCATGGAGACGTCGCCAAGCTGTTGCGAGGCGCCGGACTCAGGCCTACGCGGCAACGCGTGGCGCTTGCTCATCTCCTTTTCGCCAATGGCGACCGGCACGTGACGGCCGAGACGCTGCACGAGGAGGCAATTGCCCGCAAAGTGCCGGTGTCACTTGCCACCGTGTACAACACGCTGCACCAATTCACCGAGGCAGGCTTACTCCGCGAGGTCGCGGTCGAAGGCGCGAAGACCTATTTCGACACTAACACGTCGAACCACTACCATTTCTTCTGCGAACACTCCGGTCAGTTGATGGACATCGAGACGGGCGCAATCAGGATCGAAGGATTGCCCGAGGCCCCCGACGGCATGGCTATCTCCCGCGTCGATGTGCTGGTCAGGCTCGTCGACAAGCCGACCCGCTAATCTCTAAAGCGACCGTCGAACCGGGCGCGTTATTTTATTTCTTCGCCGCGATACACACCCCACAACTGATCCTGCTGCGCATAACCCGAATAATCCTCGACCGAGAGTTCGCACCAGCTTCCATCGCAGGCGACGACGTTGCCGAGCACGCCGGATTGAAGCTCCGCCACGGCGCGCGAATTCGTCGATTTCGAGTTGTAGAGCGGCACCCTTTCATCACCTTTCGCCCACGGGGCGACGAGCACGGTGCGCCGCGCGCTCAACAGGCTGTGGAATACCCAGCCGTCGGCACCTTCGCTGTCGCGCACGCGGCGCCAATTGTCGGACTCGGCGATCACCTCGACCGGGAGGCCCGCGCGCGAGAACACCCACACGATCGATTGATCTGTGCTCGGTCCTTTGCGCACATTCACCTTGTCTGACTTGAGGCTGACGAAACGCGGGACTGGGAGGGAATTCTTGGGGCCCTCGACGGCGGCCTGTTTGACGTTGTCGTCCCCTGCTCTTGCTGCACCGGGATCCGTGAGCACGATCCCCAAGGCGATGAAGACCCCGATGAACACCCGGTGCGACACCATCTCACCTCCCCCTATGGCGCCCGATAACGCGTGCCCGCAGCGAGCTTTTAGGGACCCGAATCAGCGCATCTTGGATGGACTAGAAAAATGAACGGATCGTGGCCCCAAGCCAAGATGACGCTTTATCTCGCAAAGCCGCTTCTGTTAGACAAAGGCCCGCAACGAGCAAAAATCTCCTTTCCTGCGGGATGGTTCCCCTACCCCGCACCCCATCCTGGCTGGACACGAATGGCTGAACGCCCAATCGTTATCGTCACCCGCAAGCTGCCCGATGTCGTCGAGACGCGCTTACGCGAGCTTTTCGACGCGCGGCTCAATCTCGACGACACGCCCTTCTCGCGGGAGGAGCTGATCGAGGCGGTGAAGACCGCCAATGTGCTGGTGCCGACCGTCACCGACCGCATCGACCGCGGCGTGCTGAGCCAGGCCGGGCCCAACCTCAAGCTCATCGCTCAGTTCGGGACCGGCGTCGACAATATCGACCTCGAGACTGCGCGGAACCGCTCGATCATCGTTACCAATACGCCAGGCGTGCTGACCGAGGACACTGCCGACATGACCATGGCGCTGATCATTGCGGTGCCGCGGCGCCTGACCGAGGGCGCGGCCGTCCTTCGTACTGGCAACAGCGAATGGCATGGCTGGTCGCCGACTTGGATGCTCGGCCATCGCATCTTTGGCAAGCGGCTCGGCATCGTCGGCATGGGACGAGTTGGCCAAGCGGTAGCCAGGCGAGCCAAGGCCTTCGGGCTCCAGATCCACTATCACAACCGCCGTCGCGTGGCGCCTGAGATCGAGAAAGCCCTAGAGGCGACCTATTGGGACAGCCTCGACCAGATGCTGGCGCGCATGGACATTATCTCCATCAACTGCCCGCATACGCCAGCGACCTATCATCTGCTCTCGGCGCGCAGACTCGCGCTGATGAAACCTTCAGCCTACATCGTCAACACCGCACGCGGCGAGGTGATCGACGAGAACGCGCTTGCCCGCATGATCGAGAACGAGGAGCTTGCGGGCGCTGGCCTCGACGTATTCGAGCATGAGCCGGCGGTTAATCCGAAGCTGCTCAAGAGCGATAAGGTTGTGGTCCTGCCGCATATGGGCTCCGCAACGCTCGAAGGCCGCGTCGACATGGGCGAGAAGGTCATCATCAACATTAAGACCTTTCTTGACGGCCACGCGCCGCCCGACCGCGTCCATCCCGCGATGTTCTGATCGGCCTCGGAACCAGAGACCCTAATTTCCGATTTTTGACCTGCGATTTCTGCTACCCTGCCGGCGGTGCCGAGCCAGAGGAGACAGAACCATGTCCCGATGGACCACACTTCCACTCATCCTGACGCTGAGCCTGATTTTGCTGAGCCTGAGCGCTGAGGTCGCAGCAGCTGCCGACGATTTGCCGCGCAATATCGAGCTCAAAGTTGGCGCCACATTGCCGGACGATACGACGGCGGCCGATACGAGCATCACAGGGGACAAGACACGCCAGATCGTCACCGAGCCTGCCGCGGGCAAAGATCCTATTCCCACCGATGCGGCCGGAAAGCCGGATACGCCGAAGGAAGGCGAAGGGGCCTCGGTTGCGGCGCCCGCGCCGGCGCCCGTTGTCCCAGCGCCGGACGACAATGCAACTCCGCCGGACGCGGCACCCGCCGGAGGCAAGGCGCCCGAAGCAGCCGCAATTGCCGCGCCTCCGCCCGGACCCTCTCCGGTCGAGATCGAGCCTCACGAGCTTGCGCTTGCGATGCAAACGGAACTCAAGCGGGTCGGCTGCGATCCCGGCGATATCGATGGCGTGTGGGGCGGGCGGTCACGCGAGGCGCTCGCGGCGTTCGGCCATTTCGCCAAGGTCGATGTCGCTGAGCTTTCGCCGACGCCGCAGATCCTTGCGTTGATCAAGGGAAAGAACGAAGGCGTATGCGTGGCATCAGATGCGGCGCCTCCCCCTGGCGAAGACGCGCCCTCGTCAGAGTCTGCCCCGCCTCATCATGGCGGGGGTTATTACGGCGGCGGAGGCTACTAGGCCACTTCGGGCGTGCGCACGTGCTCCGGCCTGAAGCCCATTCCGATGATTCTGCCCGGTATGCGGCGGAACACGGGAAACCAGTTCAACAGTTTGACGAGGAAAGGCGCGCGCGGCTGCTTTTGCAGCTGCAGGACATTCCGGATGACGAGGTTCTGAACGACCACTTGCAGCCCTTGCGTCATCCGCATCGGCCATTCCCTGCGCCTTTGCACCGCCGCCAAGACCGACTCCGGTACGGGGCCAGCGCGCAGCGCGGGCCCAAGGATATTGCCCGCAGCCACGGCATCTTGGATGGCGACATTGATGCCGATGCCGCCAACCGGAGACATGGCATGCGCTGCATCACCGATGCACAAGAGCCCGTCGCGATACCAGCGCTTCAATCGGTCGATGACCACCGTAAGGAGCTTGATATCGTCCCATGAGGCGAGCTCCTGAACCCGGTCGGCTAATGCAGGATTAATCTCGACCAGCGATTTGCGGAACGCGTCCAGCCCCTTGCTGCGGATCGCATCGAAGCCGCCCTTTGGAATCACATAGGCGCATTGCCAATAGTCGCCGCGATCGATCATCACGAAAAGGCGACCGGGAAGGATGCGGCCCAAGAGCTGCGTGCCGTCCTCTGGCCGCTTGGACAGCCTCATCCACAGCACGTCCATCGGCGCCCCGATATCCTCGACCTGAAGCCCGGCGCGGTTGCGCACCGTCGAATGCCGGCCATCGGCCCCCACGACGAGATCGGCGCGAACTTCAAGATCACCGTCCGGAGTCTTCGCCCGCAAACCCACGACCTTGTCCCCTTCGAACAGCAACTCATCGACGTCAGCTTTCATGCGTAAACTGAACCCCGGATAGCGCTTGGCGTGATCGGCGAGGAAGTCGAGGAAGTCCCATTGCGGCATGAGCGCGATGAACTTGCAGTGAGTCGGCAAATGCTTGACGTCGGCAAGGACGACGAGATCGTCTCCGATCAGTCCCCTCAATTCGTTCACTTCTTGATGCGGCCGCTTGAGGAACTCCTCGAGCAGTCCGAGTTCGTACATCACATCGAGCGTGGAGGGATGAATCGTGTCGCCGCGGAAGTCGCGCAAGAAGTCGCCGTGCTTCTCGAGCACCACGACACCAACGCCGGCACGGGCGAGCAGGAAGCCGAGCATCATGCCCGCAGGTCCGCCACCGGCGATCGCGCAACGCGTGGTGATGGTCTCAGTGGCCATGTTGCTTCAACGCATCATGTTTGGACTTGTGCCGGGCCGTGTTATCCGCTCGCCTCAGCCGGCACTTTGCGGAGATGCGAAAGGTCATGGAAGCGCGGGTTTTTGCCATTCAGGGGATTTTGCGGATCCCAGCTATACGCGACTGTTGTGAAGCGCGCCTGCAGGGCGTCGTAGAGGAGCAGCTTCCCGACCAGACTCTCGCCGAGACCGAGTAGCTCCTTCACTACCTCGACCGCGGCAAGCGTGCCGATCACGCCAGCGACCGCGCCCAGAATGCCGGTCTCTGAGCAAGGCGGCACGGTGCCTTCCGGCGGAGGCTCGGGAAAAAGGCAGCGGTAAGAGGGACGCGGACTGCCCTCGCTATCCTTCTCAAAGGCACGGAAGGTCGTCAGGTGCCCGTCGAACGGCCCGACCGCAGCAAAGATCAGCGGCACCTTCGCGAAATAGCAAGCGTCGTTGACGAGATAGCGCGTGGCGAAATTGTCCGAGCCGTCAACGACGATGTCGAAACAGCGCACGATATCGATGGCGTTCTCGGCCACGAGCCTCGTGGTGTAGAGGCGCGTCTCAACATGGGGGTTCACCCGCTCGATGGTCGCTGCTGCGCTCCTCGTCTTGGCCTTGCCCACGCTCTTCGTGTCGTGGACGATTTGCCGCTGGAGATTGTCCAGGCTGACGCGGTCGTCATCGATGAGGCCGATTGTGCCTATACCGGCCGCGGTGAGATAAAGGATCAGCGGAGAGCCGATGCCGCCAACGCCCACCACAAGCACGCGCGCGGCTTTCAGCTTCTGCTGGCCCTCTCCGCCGATCTCCTTCAGCACGAGCTGGCGCTTGTAACGCAGGATCTCCTCAGGCGTTAGCATGGTGCCGAATGTATGCCATCGCCGAGCGTCCTGGGAGGGTCAGGAACCGGTGGAGCCGAAGCCGCCAGGACCGCGCTCAGTTACGTCAAGGGCCTCGACGGCAACGATCTCCACGTGGCTCACCGGCGAGACCACGAGCTGCGCGATGCGGTCTCCGCGGCGGATGGTGAATCGATCGCTCCCGTGGTTGATGAGCAGCACCATGACCTCGCCGCGATAATCGGCGTCGATCGTGCCGGGGCTGTTGAGCAGCGTCACGCCATGCTTGAGCGCAAGTCCCGAACGCGGACGGACTTGCGCCTCGTAACCGTCCGGCAGCTCAAGTGCGAAGCCGGTCGGCACCAGAGCGCGAGCGCCCGAAGCAAGCTCCACCGGCTCGCTTACGGCAGCGACCAGATCGAGACCTGCGGCGTGCTGCGAGTGGTAAGTGGGAAGCGGCAGACCTTGCCCGTGAGGCAGGCGCAGAACGCGGACCGTAATGCTTCGCGCCCTCGTCTCGCTCATTCAGCGGCCGAGCGAAGGGTGGATAGCGCGTCGGCTGCGCGGGCAAGCAGCCGCGCGGCCATCTCGTCTTTGCTCATCGGAGGCCAATCCTCGACGCCAGCCGCCGTGATGAGATGAACTTGCGTGCGGTCGCCGCCCATGGCCCCGGTTCCCGGCCATACGTCGTTTGCGACGATCCAATCGGCGCCTTTCCGTACACGCTTTCCCTTTGCGTTCTCGATCAGATTCTCGGTCTCTGCAGCGAAGCCGATGACAAGCCGCGGGCGGTTTGCGCCCGGCTGCGCGACGGTGGCGAGGATGTCGGGATTTGCCGCAAGCTTCAGCGCAGGTCCGCTACCGTCGGGCTGCTTCTTCAATTTTTGCGGCGCTTCGTCGGCGGCGCGCCAATCCGCGACGGCCGCGGCGCAAATCGCGATATCGGCGGGGAGTGCAGCGAGAGTAGCGGCCAGCATTTCATGCGCCGTGTCGACCTTGACCACCTTCACGCCCTCAGGATCAGGCAGCGTTACGGGGCCGCTCACGAGCGTTACCTCCGCCCCAAGCGCTGCAGCCGCGCGGGCCAGAGCATGTCCCTGCTTGCCGGACGAGCGGTTGGCGATGTAGCGCACAGGGTCGATCGGCTCCTGCGTCGGGCCTGACGTGATGAGCACTTTACGCCCATGCAGCGGCGTGCCCCGCGGGCGTAGCGGCGTAGCTGCAGACTTCTCGCTAAAAAACCGCTCAATCGCGGCAAGGATCGCTTCAGGCTCCGCCATGCGGCCAAGTCCGTATTCGCCGCAAGCCATCTCCCCCTCCTCTGGCCCGACAAAGGCGATGCCGTCGGCACGAACCGCTGCCATGTTGCGCCGGGTGGAGGGATGCTCCCACATGCGCACATTCATGGCAGGCGCGGCCAACACTTGCTTATCGGTGGCAAGCAGGACGGCAGTGGCGAGATCGTCTGCAAGGCCGTGCGCCATCTTGGCGAGTAGGTCAGCGGTGGCCGGCGCGACCACGACGAGGTCTGCCTCGCGCGAGAGGCGGATATGCCCGATCTCAGCTTCATCTTTGAGATCGAACAGATTGGTAAAGGTCTTCTCCTCGGTGAGCACCGAGAGCGAGAGTGGCGTCACGAATTCTGCGCCGCCTTTGGTCAGGATCGCGCGCACGGAAGCACCCCGCTCCTTCAAGCGCCGCACGAGCTCGAGGCTCTTATAGGCGGCAATCCCGCCGCCCACGATCAGGAGAATACGCTTTCCTTGCACTTCAACTCTCCGCGTCATGCCCGCGAAAGCGGGCATCCAGTAAACGCCGAGTTTAGCAGTAACCTTCTGCCGGCGTTACCGGAGGCTGGGCCAAGCCGGGCAATGACTAAGAAATAGGGTTAGCGGTCAACAAGTCAAAACAGGAGCGCCAGCGCGATCAGGACGAGGGCAACGGCGCAAATCCAGATGCCGACGCGGCTCATGCGGTTGCGGTCGGCCTGCGCTTCGGCAAGACGTTCCACGGTATGATCGTCGAGACGGACTCCCTCCTCGATCATGGCGACAAGGGCGTCGGCGGTACGCTCGGCCTGGCCAAGAAACTTCGGGATCTCGCCGACGAAGCGAGTCACGGTGGCCGCGCCTTCGACCGCCGCCTCGATGCGCGCGCCAGTGCCGAGCTGTTGCTCCATCCAGTCCTTCACCACTGGCTCGGAAACCACCCAGATGTTGAGCTCGGGATCCAGGCTCCTGCCAACGCCCTCAACCACGACCATGGTCTTTTGCAGGAGCAAGAGCTCAGGCCGCGTCTGCATGTCGAACACTTCGGTATATTGGAAGAGCTGCCCAAGCAGCTGCGCCATCGAGATTTCGTTCGCGGGCCGGTCCAGGATCGGCTCGCCAATGGCGCGCAAGGCTTGCGCGAACTGCGCGACGGAGTGCTTGCGCGGCACATAGCCCGCTTCGAAATGCACCTCTGCCACGCGGGTGTAATTCCGCGTTAGGAAGCCATAGAGAATCTCGGCGAGAAAGCGCCGTTCCTTCATTCCGAGCCGCCCCATGATGCCGAAATCGACGGCGACGATGCGGCCCTCCTTGTCGATGAACAAGTTCCCTGGGTGCATATCGGCGTGGAAGAAGCCATCGCGCATGGCGTGGCGCAGGAAAGTCCGCATCAGCCTGGCGCCAAGCGCCTTCAGGTCGTGTCCTGCTGCGCGTAAGGCGGCGCGGTCTGAGATCGGAATGCCGTCGATCCATTCGAGCGTGAGGACGCGTCGTGCGCTCCGCGTCCAGTCGACTTGCGGCACGCGAAAGTCCGCGTCGTCCTTTGAGTTCTGCGCCATCTCGGAGAGGGCCGCGGCTTCCATACGCAGGTCCATCTCGATGGCGACCGACTTCGCGAGCGTGTCGACGACGGCGATTGGCCGAAGCCGGCGCGAGGGAGGATGCAGGCGCTCGACCATGCGCGCGGCGAAGAAATAGCTGTCGAGGTCGCGCTTGAAGCGCGTCTCGATGCCGGGGCGGAGCACCTTGACCGCCACGGGCTTCAGCGTGCCGTCGGGCTCGCGCACCTTAGCCTTGTGAACTTGCGCAATCGAGGCGGCGGCAATGGGCGTACCGAACTCGGCGAACAGCTTGTCGATCGGCGCGCCGAGTGCCGCCTCGACGGCTTGCTTTGCCTCGGCCTGCGAGAATGGCGGCAGGCGGTCCTGCAGGGTCGAAAGGTCGCGGGCAAGGTCGCGCCCAATAATGTCGTCGCGCGTGGCGAGGAACTGACCAAGCTTGATGTAGGAGGGGCCAAGCGACGTCAGCGCCTCCGACAGCTTGGTCTCGTTCCCGGCTTCCACTGCTGCGCCATTCTTTCGGAGCGGCGCAGTTGCGCGGGCGAACAGTGCGAGCGGCGCCGGCAACTGCGCATCCTCGGGCAGCACGCGGGCGCCTGACCAGGCGATGACGGCCCCGGCCTTAGTCAGCCGCGCCATGTTGCCAATCGCACTCAATTTACGGCCTCATCTAAAGTCGCCAGGCGGAGTGGATCGCCGCGATCCCGCCGGTGAGATTGCGGTAGCGCACCCGCTCGAAGCCCGCATTCTCGATCAGGCGCATGAACGTTTTCTGATCGGGGAAGCGTCGGATGCTCTCCACAAGATAGCGATAAGAGGCGCTGTCGCCCGCGACAAGGGCGCCGAGCGCCGGGATCGCATTGAAGGAATAGGCGTTGTAAAGCTTGTCGAGCATCGGAACCTCGACGCTCGAGAATTCGAGGCAGAGAAATCTCCCGCCGGGCTTAAGCACGCGGAACGCCTCGGCAATAGCCGCATCGATATGCGTGACGTTGCGAATGCCGAAGGCGATCGTATAGGCATCGAAGCTTGCTCGCGCGAAGGGCAGAGCCTCGGCATTGGCGCGCACGAAGCGTGCGCGGTCCTCTCCTTCAGGAAGCCGCTCGCGCCCGACCTCGATCATCTCGGCGCTGATGTCGCAAATCACGGCCGAAGCGCCTTTGCCGGCTTCCTCCAGAAAGCGGTATGCAACGTCGCCAGTGCCTCCGGCGACATCTAGGAGAGCGTAGGGAACGGCGCTCTTCGGTGGGCCAAGCCACGTAAGAAGCTCGCTTTTCCACAAGCGGTGCAGGCCGCCGGACATGAGGTCGTTCATCAGGTCGTAGCGGCGAGCGACCTTGGCGAAGACCTCATTCACAAGGCCTTGCTTTGCGTCCTCGGGAACCCGACCGTAGCCAAAGCTCGCCTCACACTTCGCTGTACGGGATGAATCAAGGTCCTCGGGCATGGCGCGCGGACAATAGCGCAAGGCCAAAGATCAGGCTATTGTTGCGCCGCAACGGAACTTCTTCCGCATTGCAGTATAGAAAGTTAGATGCCGGAGCTTCCTGAGGTGGAGACGGTGCGCCGGGGGCTTGAGCCGATTCTTGTCGGCAACGCCTTTGCGCGCGTCGAACAGCGCCGCCCCGATTTGCGCTTTCCGCTGCCCAATCGTTTCGGCGAGAGGCTGTCAGGACGGCGGGTCGAGGCGCTGGACCGCCGCGCCAAATATCTGCTTGCGCGTCTGGATGACGGCGAGGTGCTGGTGATGCATCTCGGCATGACCGGCCGCTTCTCGATCGACCCCGCCAATGGAGAGCCGAACGCGCCCGGCCACTTCGCTCACCAGATCGGTGATGCTCCGAAGCATGAGCATGTCGTGTTCCATCTCGGTAATGGCACTGCGGTCCGCTACACCGACACACGCCGCTTCGGCCTCATGGATCTTGTTCCCGCCGACAAGCTCGAGAGCCACGCGCTGTTCAAAGGCCTCGGCATCGAGCCGCTGAGCAAGGCCTTCACGGCGGATTGGCTCGCGCAGAAGCTCAAGGGCAAGGCGACTTCGATAAAGGCCGCCCTAGTCGATCAAAGACTAATCGCCGGACTCGGCAACATCTATGCCTGCGAGGCCCTGTTCAAAGCGCGCGTGTCGCCGCTTAGACTCGCCCGCTCGCTCGCGACAAGATCAGGAAAGCCGACGCCGAAGACTGCCGGGCTTGTCACCGCCATCAAGGCGGTGCTCGAAGACGCGATCAAGGCCGGAGGCTCATCGCTCCGCGATTACAAGCGCACGGACGGCTCGCTCGGCGATTTCCAACATAGTTTTAAGGTCTATGGCCGCGAAGGAAAGAAATGCCAGACCGTAGGCTGCAGCGGCACGGTGCGGCGCATCGTCCAGGGAGGACGCTCCACCTTCTATTGCCCAACCTGTCAACGCTAGGGGACGAAAACCACATGTTCTTGAATGTCTTCGCTCTGAGGGAACCAGAGGAACAAAGGAAAGCAAACGGTGCCTTCGAGACGATCATCGTCTCGACCGAAGGCAAAGTTGGCCTCATCACGCTGAACCGCCCGCATTCGCTGAACGCGCTCAACACCCAACTCATCAGCGAGGTCAACCGCGCGCTTGACGCCTTCGAGGCAGACCCTTCCATTGGCTGCATCGTCATCACCGGTAACGAGAAGGCGTTTGCTGCCGGCGTCGACATCAAGGAGATGCACAAAAAGACCTTCGTCGAGGCCTATGGCAGCGACTTCCTCGCGCCCTTCGATCGAATTTCGAGCTGCCGCAAGCCGATCATTGCCGGGGTCGCCGGCTATGCGCTTGGCGGCGGCTGCGAGCTCGCGATGGCTTGCGATATTATCCTAGCCGCCGACAATGCCGTGTTCGGCCAGCCCGAGATCAATCTCGGCATCATGCCGGGCAATGGGGGGACGCAGCGGCTCACGCGGGCCGTCGGCAAGGCCAAGGCCATGGAGCTTTGTCTCACCGGGCGGCACATGCACGCCGAGGAGGCCGAGCGCTCGGGTCTCGTGAGCCGTGTCGTGCCGGCAGGCGAGCTCATGGACGAGGCGATGAAGGTTGCCGAGAAAATCGCCAACCTGTCGCAGCACGCGGTGATGATGATCAAGGAGGCGATCAACCGCGGTTTCGCAACCACGCTCGCGGAAGGCACGCGCTTCGAGCGCGGTCAGTTTTATTCCCTGTTCGCGACCGAGGACCAGAAGGAGGGAATGCTGGCCTTCATCGAGAAGCGCAAACCCCATTTCTCGAACCGCTAGGGCAGGGGGCGTGAAAGCGCTGTTAGACCCGGTAATAGTCGCGGTACCAGGCGACGAAGCGCGCAATGCCCTCCTCCAGCGGAGTATGTGGCTGAAATCCGGTCGCCTCTTTGAGTGCCTCTACCGCGGCATACGTCTCCTCGACATCGCCAGGCTGCGGCGGCGAGAGCTCGAGCTTCGCCTTGCGGCCCACGGCCTTTTCGATCGCCACGATATAGTCGAGCAGCCCTACGGGTGAGTGATTGCCGATATTGTAGAGCCGGTAAGGCGCTGAAGACGTGGCAGGGTCGGGTGCCTGGGGGCGCCAATTGGGATCAGGTGTCGCGACCACATCGAGAACGCGCAACACGCCTTCGACCGCATCATCGATATAGGTGAAATCGCGGGCATGGTGGCCGAAATTGAAGACCTGAATCGGCTCGCCGGCAAGGAGCTTGCGGGTGAAGACGAAGAGCGACATGTCAGGCCGCCCCCATGGACCGTACACCGTGAAAAATCTGAGCCCGCTGACCGGCAGGCGAAACAGATGGGCATAGGAGTGCGCCAGCAGTTCGTTTGCCTTCTTGGTCGCGCCGTAAAGGCTCACGGGGTGATCAACAGGGTCTTTCACGTCGAAGGGCAGCTTGCGGTTCGCTCCGTAGACGGAGCTTGATGAGGCGTAGACAAGATGCTCCACGCCGTGATGCCGGCAGCCCTCCAGGATGTGCAGGAAACCCACGATGTTCGAGCTGATATAGGGGTGGGGATGGTCCAGCGAGTAGCGAACCCCAGCTTGCGCTGCGAGGTGGATCACTCTCTCGGGCTTCTCCTCCGCGAAGGTCGCCTCGATGGTGCTTTGGTCGGCGAGGTCGGCCTTAAGGAAGCGGAAGCGCTCCCGTTCTTTTAGCCGTGCAAGCCGCGCTTCTTTCAGTGACACATCATAATAGGGATTGAGGTTATCGAGCCCGGTCACCTCGTACCCGCGGTCGAGCAGGCGCGCCGCCGTGTGATAGCCAATAAAGCCGGCGGCGCCGGTAACCAGAATGCGCATTGGGTCGGTTCTTCACTCTTCGGGCGGAAAGCCCAGCTGCAAAGAGCCATCGACATTCCCTGCTTGTCAATTGCGCCTGCGCCCGGCAGAGTCGGTGCTGCGGTTGACGCCCCTGGAAGCGCTCGTTATAGAGCACGGCTTCATCCGCTTGATTTTTCGCGCGATGCCGCTCGGTTCCCGAGCGCAAAGCCGCTATCCAAGGATCACATCATGGCCAATACGAAATCGGCAAAGAAAGCCGTTCGCCAAACGTCCCGCCGCACGACTGCCAACAAGACACGGCGGAGCCGCATGCGGAGTTCGGTACGCAAGGTCGAGGAGGCGATTGCCTCCGGTAACAAGGAGGCTGCTCGGGCGGCCTTGAAGGAAGCCGAGCCGATCATCGTGCGTACCGCGCAGAAAGGCATGGTCCATCGCAAAACCGCATCGCGCAAAGTCTCGCGCCTTGCGAAGCGCGTAGGCGCCATGGGCACCCCCTAACACCAAAAAAAGCAAAACTGTTGCCTTCGAGCAACAAAGCACGCGCGGAAGCGCGCGCTTTGCATCATGTCAATTCGACGAATATTTCAACCGCTTGACCTTGGGCGGAATGCCGGTCTCGCGGACTGCTGCGGTCAGGCGTAACTGTCACAAAAAAAATTCGTGTAACACTCGTGACGATCGAGGCTCGGGCGACACCCTGAGGAAAGCGCCTCGATCGACGAATCAGGCTTGCCGGACAGAGGCTTGCCGAAGGCGGAAGATCGCTCCGCTTGCTGGGTATTCTGGGGAAACTGTCATAGTCCCCAAGCTTGATCAGCCGGTGTGCCGTGTGTATAGTCCAATTATCCGAACGGGGCTTTCCCCTCCTTCACAATTGAGTACCTTGAACCTGGCTGTTGCCGGGAAAGGTTTTCTGTGTCTTCGCTGCAAGGATGGTGGAAATCTTGTGGACCGCTTATGCGTAAGTTGTGGGTGCTCATGTCGTAATTCGGCGCGTAGGCACCACCTATTGTGGTCAGCCCCAGATTTGTTCTTAGGTCGCACTGTAGAATTGAAGGGAGGAACTCTCCTTTGAGCGCACAGACCGGCCTAAAGGCGGTCGATGATGTTGATGTCGAGGCGGCCTGGAAGACCCTCACATCAGCTCCTCGCTCGCAGCTTGTCGATGTGCGCACCCGCGCGGAATGGACCTATGTAGGCATTCCAGATCTAGCGCCTGTTGGCAAACGGCCTGTGCTCGTTGAATGGCAGACCTTTCCCGATCAGGCGGTGGACCCGCGCTTTGCCGAGCGCCTCGCTGGTGAACTAAAGGCGCTTGGCGTCGGGCTGGAGGACGACCTTTTCTTCATTTGCCGTTCGGGAAGCCGGAGCCTGGCTGCAGCCAAGGCGATGGCGACGGCGGGGTATCGCGCCTGCCACAATGTCGCTGGCGGTTTCGAAGGACCGCTTGACGACGAGAGGCATCGCGGCTCCGTTGGTGGGTGGAAGGCGGCCGGCCTGCCCTGGCAGCAAAGCTAGGGAAGCGCCAAGCCGTGGGAACGGGTCATGACTGTCCGCGTCGATTTTGTTGACTGCTCTTGTGTCAGGCGTGCGGTGCGTAGCGGCGCGAACGAAAAGAATGGGAAAGAGCAAGAACCGTGGCACAACAAGAGCAGTGCGCACCAAGCGACGCTTGGGCGAGGGTCAAGAGCCGACTACGCGCTGAGCTGGGAGAAGACGTCTTCGCCAGTTGGTTTAGGGGGGTGGAGGTCGAGGAGGTGGACGACGAGGTCGTACACCTCACGGTGGCGACCCGCTTCCTCAGGAACTGGCTCCGCTCCCATTACTACGACTTCGTGCTGAGGCTGTCGCGCGCCGAGTGGCCGACGGTCCAGCGGGTCGAATTCAAAGTCAGGCAGCCCCATTTCGGCAACGACGTGCCGAAGGAGCCGCGGCACCAGCGGTTGCCGCTAGCGCCGGTTGTCGCCGAGGCGCCTCCCCTTCCACTGCCGCTTCGCACAGGCTATGGCGGGTTTGAGGGCTCTCCGCTCGACCCGCGTTTGAGCTTTACAAGCTTCGTGGTCGGCGCCTCGAACCGCCTCGCTTACGCCGCCGCGCAAGAAGTAGCAAGCGCCTTCTCGACCCCACAGCCTTTGTTTAATCCCTTGTTCGTGCACGGCAATGTGGGACTCGGCAAAACCCACCTCCTGCACGCTATCTCGTGGGACGTAAAACAGCGAAAGCCAGAAGCCCAGGTGCTCTACCTGACCGCCGAGCGCTTTATGTCAGGCTTCGTGCAAGCCTTGCGCGCCCGCGATGCGCTCGCCTTCAAGGAGAAGCTTCGCAAGATCGACATTCTCCTGATCGACGATATGGAGTTCCTGCAAGGACCGACCATCCAGCAGGAGTTCTGCCACACGCTGAACTCGTTGATCGACGGCGGCCGGCAGGTGGTGGTGGCTGCAGATAGGGCGCCGACCCAGCTCGACAAGCTCGATATGCGTATGCGTTCCAGGCTTGGCGGCGGGCTCGTCGCAGAAATCGGGGCGATGGACTATGACCTTCGCCATGCGATTCTGAAGAAGCGCGCGCAAGAGGCCTGCGGCGAGACCAAGGGGCTTGAGATTTCCGAGACCGTGGTCGCCTTCCTTTCCGAACGTCTTACCGAGAGCGGGCGCGAACTCGAAGGTGCGGTGCATCGGCTGCGTGCGAGCTACCAGCTCACCGATGAGCCGGTCACGATAGAGACCGCCGAGCAGATCGTGCGCGATCTCATGCGCGGTGCTGAGCCGCGGCGCGTGCGCATCGACGACATCCTGCGCACGGTCTCCAAGCACTACGGTGTGAACCGGGGCGATCTCCTGTCCGGGCGGCGCAACCGCTCGATCGTTCGGCCGCGCCAGATCGGCATGTATCTTGCGAAACTGCTCACCTCGCGTTCGTTGCCCGAAATTGGACGGAGGTTCGGCAATCGCGACCACACGACGGTGCTGCACGCGATCCGCAAGATCGAGCAGTTGATGAACGACGACAATCAGCTCCGCGAGGAGATCGAGCTTTTGAAGCGCTTGCTGCGCGATTAGGGGGAAGGCGGAACGGGGGGTTTGGGTCCCAAGCCAAAGCGTCTCCCCGGCCGCTCTTGCAAAATGGCTTCTATCGGGTCAAGTTCGACCGGGAGTTCCTCGCGCCTTACGCTTTTCCCAGGGCCGGATCGGAGCCAGAAAGCGCTCCGGCCGGACGCCACGCACAGTGGAAAAGGCGCATATTGGGGATAGCGGTCGACCATGCGGCTTACCATCGAGAAACCAGCCCTATCCAAGGCGCTCGGCCACGTGGCGAGCGTAGTTGAGCGGCGGAACACTATCCCGATCCTCTCGAACGTACTCCTATCGGCGAGCAATAACGAGTTGAAGCTGACCGCGACCGACCTCGACATGGAGTTGGTCGAGACGGTGCCTACCCGAGCCAAGGGCGAAGGAGCGACAACGGTGCCGGCGCATATGTTCTACGACATCGTGCGCAAGCTGCCGGAAGGATCGGAGATCGAGCTCGTTCGCGACGGAGACCAAGGGCGCCTCACCATCACGGCAGGACCTGCTCAGTTCTCGCTGCAGACGCTTCCGGCAGACGATTTCCCGGCGCTGAGTGTCGAGGATCTCGGCCATAGCTTTTCGATGTCTGCCGGAGACCTGAAGAGGCTCATCGAGAAGACGCGGTTTGCCATTTCGACCGAGGAAACCCGCTACTATCTCAACGGCATCTATCTCCACGCCACCGAGAGCGGCGGCAAGCCCGCCCTCCGGGCCGTCGCGACCGACGGGCATCGTCTCGCCCAGGTCGAGCTGCCGCTTCCCTCCGGCGCCAAGGGCATGCCTGGCGTGATCGTGCCGCGCAAGACCGTGCTCGAGCTTGCCAAGTTGGTCGAGGATGCCGACGGCGAGGTGCGTATCGAGCTATCGCCCTCCAAGATTCGCGTCTCGACCGCGCGTGTGGTGCTGACCTCGAAGTTGATCGATGGCACCTTCCCCGACTACGAGCGCGTGATCCCGCAGGCGAACGACAAGAAGATGGAGGTGGATAACACCGCCTTTGCCCAAGCCGTCGACCGTGTCTCGACGCTGTCAAGCGACAAAGGCCGTGCGGTGAAGCTCACCATCACCGACGGCAAGCTCACGCTCTCGGTCAACAATCCCGACAGCGGCAGCGCGACCGAGGAGCTTCCGGTCGAATACGGCTTCGATCCGCTGGAGATCGGCTTCAACGCCCGCTACCTCCTCGACATCTCCGGCCAGCTCGAAAGCGGCACGGCAGAGTTCCAGCTTGCCGATCCGGGCTCGCCGACCATGGTGCGAGACGGCAAGGATGCCTCCGCGCTCTATGTGCTCATGCCGATGCGGGTATGAGGGCCTACCGAAGCGAAAAGGATCAGTCATTGGCAGTGGCGGGCAAGGAAACAGGCCCTCACGCCGACAGGCTGTTCGTCCGCGAGCTGAAGCTTGCTGACTTCCGCAACTACGCCAAGGCGCAGCTCGAGCTCGACGCGCGTCCCGTCGTGCTGGTCGGCGATAACGGCTCTGGCAAGACGAACCTGCTCGAGGCCGTGTCTCTGCTTGGACCCGGTCACGGCTTGCGCGGGCGACCTTATCAAGAGCTGTGCCGGAGAGATGGCGGAGGCGGATTCGCCATCGCCGCGCGCGTCGTGTCGCGGCATGACGAGGTGGAGATCGGCACCGGCCTTCCTGTTGGCGCGCGGGACGAGAGCACGGGGCGCACAGTGCGCATCGCCGGCAAGGACGAGAGCCCTAGCGCTCTCGGCGACATTGTTAAGATCATCTGGCTCATCCCCGCCATGGATGGCCTGTTTACGGGGCCCGCTTCCGAGCGGCGGCGCTTCCTCGACCGGCTCGTTCTCGCGATAGACCCAAAGATGCGAACTCCGCTTGGCCGCTATGACCGGGCGATGCGGCAGCGTAACCGCCTGTTCCAGATGCGCGAAGGAAGTCCCGCACTATTTGCCGCGCTGGAAGAGCAGATGGCGGAGGCCGGCGCGGCAATAGCTGCCGCGCGTCTCCATGCCGTCGACCGGCTCGCGGCGCTGATCGAGCGCACGCGGGCGTCACGGGCCGCCGGCACACCCTTCCCGTGGGCTGCGCTTGCTCTCGAAGGGACGCTCGAAGGAGCTCTGGCGCACATGCCGGCCACCGAAGTCGAGGACGATTTTCGAAACATCCTGAAGGCCGGGCGGGAGCGCGACAGAGTCGCTTCCAGGGCCCTTGAAGGTCCGCATTTGAGTGACCTAATTGTGAGTCACGGCCCCAAAAATGCCCCGGCGTCCACCTGCTCTTCAGGCGAGCAGAAGGCGCTTTTGATCGGGCTGATCCTCGCCAAAGCAGAGCTCATCAAGGAACTCGAAGGCATCTCCCCGCTGGTCCTCCTGGATGAGGTCGCAGCACATCTCGACCAATCCCGCCGGGAGGCACTTTTTGACGAAATTTCAAGGCTTTGCGCTCAGGCCTGGATGACCGGGACCGACCGCGACTTGTTCGCTCCGATTGCACAAGAGGCCCAAATCTTGGCGGTGAATCGGGGTATTATCAGGGATTGATTCACAAGTGGCGGAAAGCCCGCCTCATAAACCGAGAAACGACTTTCAGGGAACGATGACACCAGCTTCAAAACGCAAAGCCGCTGCCGCTGCAGAGTACGGCGCGGAGTCGATCAAAGTGCTGAAAGGCCTCGATGCCGTGCGCAAGCGGCCGGGCATGTATATCGGCGACACCGACGACGGCTCTGGCCTCCATCACATGGTCTATGAGGTGGTGGACAACGCCATCGACGAGGCGCTCGCCGGATTCGCCGACGAGATTCTCGTCACGCTTAACGCTGACGGCTCTGCCACCATCGAGGATAACGGCCGCGGGATTCCGACTGAGATCCACAAAGGCGAAGGTGTGTCTGCCGCAGAAGTGATCATGACGCAGCTCCACGCCGGCGGGAAATTCGACCAGAACTCCTACAAGGTCTCTGGCGGCCTGCATGGTGTCGGCGTGTCGGTGGTGAACGCGCTCTCTTCCAAACTCGAGATGACCATCTGGCGCGGCGGCAACGAGCATTTCATGCGGTTTCACGACGGCGTGCCAGAGGCGCCGCTCAAGGTCGTTGCCGACGCCGGCGCGAAGACCGGCACGCGCATCACCTTCGTACCTTCACCCAAGACTTTCACCATGGTGGAGTTCGACTACACGACGCTAGAGCATCGTTTGCGCGAGCTCGCTTTCTTGAACTCTGGCGTGCGCGTCGTGCTGTCCGACCTTCGCGGCGTCGAGCCCAAGATCGAGGAGATGCGCTACGAGGGCGGCTTGAGGGCTTTCGTCCGCTATCTTGACCGCACCAAGCACCCGCTGATCGCGGAACCGATTGTGGTCGAGAAGCAGCAGGATAAGGTCTCGGTCGAAGCCGCTCTGTGGTGGAACGACAGCTACCACGAGAACGTGCTCACCTTTACCAATAACATCCCGCAGCGGGACGGCGGCACGCATCTCGCGGGCTTCCGCGCGGCGCTGACGCGCACCGTCAACACCTATGCGGCCGAGTCCGGCATTGCCAAGAAGGAGAAAGTCGCGCTCACCGGAGACGACGCGCGCGAGGGGCTCACTTGCGTACTCTCGGTCAAGGTCCCGGATCCCAAATTTTCGAGCCAGACCAAGGACAAACTCGTCTCCTCGGAGGTGCGCCCCATGGTCGAGAGCGTCATGGCCGATGCGCTCTCGGCGTGGTTCGAGGAGAACCCCGGGGAAGCGCGCAACATCGTGCAGAAGATCGTTGAGGCTGCCGCGGCGCGGGAGGCTGCCCGGAAAGCGCGCGAGCTCACCCGGCGCAAAGGCGCACTCGACGTTTCCTCGCTTCCCGGCAAGCTCGCGGACTGTCAGGAACGAGACCCGGCCAAGTCCGAGCTGTTCCTGGTCGAGGGCGATTCAGCCGGCGGCAGCGCAAAGCAGGCGCGCGATCGCGCCTTCCAGGCGGTACTTCCCTTGCGCGGCAAGATCCTCAACGTGGAGCGCGCGCGCTTCGACAAAATGCTGTCGAGCGCGGAGATCGGCACGCTCATCACGGCGCTCGGCACTGGCATCGGCCATGACGAGTTTGACCTGTCGAAGCTTCGCTACCACAAGATCATCATTATGACTGACGCCGACGTCGACGGCGCGCATATCCGCACGCTACTTCTCACCTTCTTCTACCGGCAGATGCCTAAGCTAGTTGAGGGCGGCTATCTCTTCATCGCCCAGCCGCCCCTCTACAAAGTGTCGCGCGGCAAGTCCGAGCGCTATCTCAAGGACGAGCGCTCTCTCGAGGATTATCTCATCGGTGAAGGGCTCGAGGACGCGATCCTGGTGACCGGCGAGAATGCGAGCCGGGGCGGCGGAGATCTGCGCGATATCGTCGAGACCGCGCGCAGGATCGGCGCAATCCTAAAGGGCATGCACAGCCGATATCCGCGCTTTATCGTTGAGCAAGCCGCGATTGCCGGCGCGCTCAGTCCCAAGGTTCTGAAGGATCCGAAGCAGGCACAAGCTGCCGCGGGCTATATCGCCAAGCGTCTCGATTCACTTTCCGAGGAGACCGAGCGCGGCTGGCATGGAGAGGCTCTGCGGGAGGGCGGTTTGCGCTTTTGGCGCGAGCTCAGAGGCGTGATGGAGTCTCATCTGATCGATGGGCCGTTCATTGCCTCGGCAGACGCGCTCAAGCTCGACGGCTTCGCCCCGCATCTGCAGGAAGTTTATGCCAAACCCGCCACGCTCAAGCGCAAGGACGCGAGCCTGGTCGTGCATGGGCCGAGCGAGCTGCTCGACGCGGTTATGGTCGCAGGCCGCAAGGGACTCACGCTTCAGCGCTATAAAGGACTAGGCGAGATGAATCCCGAGCAGCTTTGGGAAACGACGCTGGACCTCGACACGCGCACCATGCTGCAGGTGAAGATCAAGGAAGGCGAGGATGCCGACGACATCTTCTCGCGGCTGATGGGCGACGTGGTCGAGCCGCGCCGCGAGTTCATCCAGGCCAACGCGCTGCAAGTCGCCAATCTCGACGTGTGAGTGTCAGTGGATGTGGTAAAGGCCGCAACTGTATAAGGCCTCGAAGTCATGAAGAGCTCTGCGTCCGCATCGAGCCCGCAGCCCCCAGCTAGACGAGGCGGATTTCGTTCGCTGATCCAGAACCGAGGCAAGGCCCTTGCTCTGTGACTTCGTGCCTGTCGCCTCGATCCCTTAACGCTGCGTCAAGGCGTAACATCTAGGCTTCCGTCCAACAGGCGCGCGGGGCGCGAAACGAGCTCCCGCGAGGCTTGATTTCGCGCGTTCGATCGGGGCGGAAAATCCATGCAAGGTGCGCGGCGGAGCGCAAAACCCGGCGCTAAGGTCGGTCGCCGGAGCGAGCCCAAGATCGGCCCGCGCCGCGGCAACGCGCATGCGCCGCGGCGCCGCCCACGCAAGAGACGCAAACCCTCGCGGCTGAAGCTCGCGCTCGCAAATCATCCGCTGCTCTACAAGGGCATCAGGCTCTGTCTGCTCAGCCTTATCTGGGGCACCATCGTGCTCGGCGCCGCGATCGTCTATTTCATCTCGCAGGTGCCGGACCCGATCATCGCCGCGCTCGACGACCGACCACCCAACGTCACCGTGCTTGCCGCCGACGGCACCGTGCTCGCCGAGCGCGGCTTGCGCCGTGGCCATGTTCGTCTCGATTCGTTGCCGCCTTACCTCGTCCAGGCGGTTCTTGCGACCGAGGACCGGCGCTTCTACCGCCATTTCGGCATTGACCCGCTCGGACTCGTACGCGCGAGCTTCCGCAATGCAACAGCCGGTACGGTGGTGGAAGGCGGCTCGACCATCACTCAGCAGCTCGCCAAGAATCTCTTCCTCTCGCCGAAGCGCACCATGGCGCGCAAGCTCGAGGAGGTGATCTACGCGATTTGGCTCGAGCAACGCTTCACCAAGGACGAGATCCTCGAGCTCTACATCAACCGAGTGTATTTCGGCGGGGGCACATACGGCGTGGAAGCCGCCTCGCAGCATTATTTCGGCAAGCCGGCGCGGGATGTGACGCTGCCGCAAGCCGCCCTTCTCGCTGGCCTGCTCAAGGCGCCGTCAAAATATACGCCCACGCGGAGCGTGAAGCTGGCCGCTTCGCGCGTCGACGAGGTGCTCGACAACATGGTGGAGGCGGGGTTCCTCTCTGCCGACGCGGCGCGCAGCGCTAACGAGCAACCGCTTAACCTGTCCGCCAAGGGCGACGAGACCGGATATCCCTATGCCGTGGATTGGGTCGCCGAGCTGCTCCCGGAATATGTCGACGAGAAGAACAGCGACCTCATCGTCGAGACGACCATCGATGCCGGCCTGCAACGGGTCTCGCAGCAAGCGCTACGCCAAATGCTCGACGAGGAAGGATCAGCGCGCCACGCGAGCGAAGGCGCGGTGGTGGTGCTCGATCCTTCCGGTGGCGTGAAGTCACTGGTCGGTGGCCGCTCCTACTCAACGAGCCCGTTCGACCGCGCGGTGAAGGCGCTGCGCCAGCCAGGCTCAGCCTTCAAGCCCTTCGTCTATCTCACGGCGCTCGAAAGCGGCTACACGCCCGACTCGCTCGCCTATGACGGTCCGACCAACATTGCCGGGTGGTCGCCCAAGAACTACAGCGGCTCATATCAGGGCGAGGTGAGCTTGCGTGACAGCCTGGCTCACTCCATCAACACGGTGGCGGTCAGGCTCGCCACGGAAGTCGGACCTTCGGCCGTGGTACGGACGGCGCAGAGGCTCGGCATTCACTCCAAGCTGCAAGACAATCCTTCGATCGCGCTCGGCACATCAGAGGTGACGCTGCTCGAGCTCACCAGCGCCTATGCGCCCTTTGCCAATGGCGGCCAGGGTGTGCTGCCCCATGTCATCACCCGCGTGAAGAATGGCGACGGCAAGGTGCTTTACCAGCGGCAGCACTCGACCTTCGGCCAAGTGGTGTCGGCCGCCGATGTTGGGGCCATGAACGACATGCTGACCGCGACAATCACAAGCGGCACCGGAAAACAGGCAGCGATCGAGGGACATATGGCCGCCGGCAAGACCGGAACCACCCAGAGCTTCCGCGATGCGTGGTTCATCGGCTACACCGGACACTATGTGGGTGGCGTCTGGATCGGCAATGACGACGGCACGCGCATGAAGAAGGTCACCGGCGGCACGCTTCCAGCCAAGCTCTGGCATGAGATCATGCTTTACGCGCACACCGACAAGACGCCGCTGCCGTTGCCGAACATACGCGGCCCGCGTCTCCAAGAGGCAATTGCCGGACTGCCCTGGCCGGCGAAGAGCGGCACGCCACTCTTCCAGCGCGTGCTCGGAGTCTTCTCCGGCCAGTAGCTATTCGATGCTGCGTTTCGGCGAGGTGCGCGACGAAGGGAAGCCACCCTCGGCGCCATAGCAGTGCAGGCTCGCGCCCTGTTTCCTGAGCCAGCTCCTCGCTTCTTCATGGCGCGGCATGGTGCGCTCGACCAGCGCCCAGAAACGCGGCCCATGATTCATGTGGCCCAGATGCGCGACCTCATGCGCAGCGAGGTAATCGAGCACAAAAGGGGGCGCGAGCACGAGGCGCCATGAGAAGGAGAGCGCGCCGCTGGTCGAGCACGATCCCCATCGCGTGGTCTGATCGCGCACGAAAATCCGTTTCGGCATGAGATCGAGGCGTTTCGCGTGCACCGCGACGCGCGTCTTGAGATCGAGATGAGCCTGCCGCTTCAGCCAATCGAGCAAACGACGCGGAGCGTGCCCATCTTCGCCTGCCACGTACAGCCGCGGCAATCTCCGCAATGAAACGCGCGCGCCCTCGGGCCAGGCCGGCGCCGCCTTCGCATCTTCCGCTTCCTCGAGCCACACGACGCCTCGCTTCCGCACTGACCCCGTAAAGCGAAGTACGTGAGCGAAACCGCGCAATGGCACGATGGCGCCATGCGTGAAAGGAACTGGCTCCGACAATCCCGCAACGCGTTCTTTCAGCCACCCAAGATGCCGCGACAGGAACTCATCTGCGTCGGCGAAACTCGAATAGCACGGCATGGTAAGCACGGCGCCGCGCCGCGCTTCGCTGACCTGCAAACTGAAGCGTCGCGCTCGCGCGCTTCGTTTCAGCACCATTGGAATGTTGAGACCGCGGATTTTGACTTCGATAGTCTCGCCGCGAGCGAGATTGAGCCTCTTAAGCATTTTTACGCTCCCTACTACCGCCCGGTCCCCCTCCCGATTCGGCGGGCGGTACACTAGCACAGGGTTTACGGGGAGCGCGCGCCTCTGCTTTAGGCAGTCAGTCCGAAGACCCGCGACAGGATCCCGCCGCGACGCTGATGAGCCCTCACGAAATGCTGGATTTTCGGTGCTATTTCATAGCGGAAGCGCGATCCGTTAAAGACGCCGTAATGGCCCACTCCGGGCTGCAAATGGTGCTCACGCTTACTGTGTGGAAGATTCTTGCACAAAACATGTGCAGCATAGGTCTGGCCGCTTCCCGAGATGTCGTCCTTTTCCCCTTCCACTGTCATGAGGGCGACCCTGTGGATTTTAGCAGGGTCTACCAGTGTGTTGCGGTGCGTCATCACCCCGCGTGGAAGGCTATGCTCTAGGAACACCGTTTCGATGGTTTGCAGGTAATATTCGGCGGTTAAATCCATTACTGCCAGAAATTCATCGTAAAATTCACGGTGTTTATCGGCGGAATCACCATCTCCTCTAATCAGATTATGGAAAAGGTCGCGATGCGCCGTAACATGGCGATCGAAATTCATGCCCATGAATCCGCTAAGCTGCAGGAATCCGGGATAAACGTTGCGCATCACGCCCGGATAGGGCCACGGAACCTGGGTGATGACGTTGCGCCGGAACCACTCGATTGCGCGCGCCTCGGCAAAGCGGTTGACTGCGGTTGGGTTCTCCCGCGCATCGATCGGACCAGCCATGAGGATCATCGAGCGCGGCACTGCCGGGTCGCCATTTGTCTCCATCAAGGACACCGCGGCGAACACAGGCACGGTCGGTTGGCACACCGCGATGACATGCACATCGCCGCCAAAAAACTGCAGAAACTCAACGATGTAATCAATATAGTCGTCGAGATCGAAGGAGCCTTCGGCGCGCGGAACGAAGCGGGCGTCCTGCCACTCGGCCACGTAGATGTCGTGGTGCGGCAGGAGGTCGCGCACCGTGCCACGAAGCAGGGTGGAGAAATGGCCGGCCAGCGGCGCCACGATCAAAAGCTTGGGGTCCCGGCGGCGGCGCCATGCCGAAACGTTCCGCTCGAAATGAATGAGATTGCAGAAGGGCTTAGAGATGACGACCCGCTCGCGGACAGCGACACGTCGGCCCTTGATCTCCGTCTGATCGATATTCCAAGAGGGCCTCGGATAACGGCGCGTCGTCCGCTCGAACAGCTCGAGCGCAGCCGCCGCGCTCCGGCCGAGCGGGGTATAAGCAGCCGGATTCAAGGGGTTGCGGAAGAGGAGCCTGTAGGCGTCGGCTGCGGCCCGCGCAGGGCTGAGCGCCGCCCGGTTCAGCTCATATAGATGATAAAGCATGGACGGACCTCGCGCCTACCGATTTACGATATAGCTAAAATGCTGCATCGCGGAATCAGATGGTGATTCTATGTTGCGGCGCAACGGCAACTTGCCACGGGAGCGCATCGGTCGCGCGGCTAAAGGTAGCTGCGCATAGTCTCCGTCATTTTTGAGGCAGGAGTTCCGTAGGTGAAGTGGGTCAAATACTGACCATCCTTATCCATGAGGTAGACGAGTGCAGAATGATCGATGCTATACCCGTAATTTCCATCTTTACCCTTATATTCGAATTTTGAGTAGGTAACGCGATAAGCCTTTGCTGCATTGGCAATTGCCGTGGGCGAGCCAGTCAAGCCAACGAAGTTCTTGCCGAAAATCTTGACGTAGGTCCCCACGGCCTCCGGCGTGTCGCGCTCCGGGTCCAAGGTCACAAAAACGGGAACGACCTCGTCTGCCTTTGAGCCAAGCGCATCGAGCGCCGCCGACATGACCTGCAGCTCCGCCGGGCAGATGTCCGGGCAATGAGTGAAGCCGAAGAAGATCAGCATGTATTTGCCGCGGAAGTCGCGGTCGGTGACGGTCTTGCCATTTTGATCGACCAGCGTGAAGGGTCCACCGATCAGGGCCGTGCCTGTGGTTTCGACCTTGGGGCCTTGCGCGCTGCTCGTGACGATAAGCGCGGCCGCGCCTCCGAGCGCGCCAACGAGAAAGCCGGCAAGGATCACGATGAGGAGACGGCGGCGCATCTATTCTCCCAACTTCAACAGAGTGCCGTTGACCCGCGCGCTTGCGAGGAAGCGGCTGAAGGTAAGATAGCCAATGAAGAGGTACACGGCGTTCAATGAGAGCGCCCACCACAGCTCTTTTGCATCGAATGTGTGATGCAGCAGGATAGAACGCATGCCCTCGAACACGTGCGTGGGGGGCAGCGCGAGCGCGATCACCTGCAGCCAGCTCGGCAGCACCGAGACAGGGTAGTAAACGCAGCAGAGTGGGAGCAGCAGAAAGGCAAGCGACCAGGCGAGCTCCTCCGCGCCAAGCCCGTAGCGCAGGATGACGCCTGCCGAGATCAGGCCGAGCGACCAGCTCGTCAAAACCAGCACGGCGAAGAAGGCGACGAGCGGCAGGCCGAGATCGAGCAGATTGAAGCCGAACAGGAGATAAGCAGCCGTCGCCACCGGAATCATGCTCACGCTGAGGCGGATCACGCTCCAGACGCTCAACGCTATGATGAGTTCATAAGGACGGAGCGGGCTCGTCAGCAGATTGCCGAGATTGCGCGACCACATCTCCTCGATGAAGGTGGTGGCGAAACCGATATTCGAGCGGAACAAAATGTCCCACAGCAGGATCGAGCCGATGAGCATGCCGGCAGCCTGCGCCAGTGGGTTGGTGGTGCCCGAGAGATATTTCTGGAGGAAGCCCCAGGTCAGCATCTGGAGGAACGGCCAATAGATGAGCTCGACCAACCGCACGCCAGAGCTTCGCAAGAGATAGATGTAGCGCTGCACCAGTGACCTGATGCGCCGGATCGAGGCGCTCAACCCTGTGGGCGGCAACAGGATGGGCTCTACACCCAGCGGCAATGTACGAGCGTCGCTCATGATGCTTTGCGTGCCGAGGATTCGTCGGCTTCCTCGCGAGTTCGCTTCGCGCGCCGGCGCACCACGTCGAGAAACACCTCTTCCAAAGTCTTCCGGCCGAAAGTCGCGATCAGCGTTTTGGGCGTCTCATCCTCGATGATGCGGCCTGCGTCGAGCAGGATGACGCGATCGGCGAGCCGCTCGACCTCGGTCATATTGTGGGAGGCGAGCAGCAACGTCGCGCCGCGCGACCGCGCATAATCTCGGAGCTTCCGCCTGATCCAATCCGCGGTGTCGGGATCAAGCGAAGCCGTGGGCTCATCCAGCAGGAGGAGCTCAGGGGCATTAAGAAGGGCCTTGGCGAGACCCACGCGGGTTTTCTGGCCCGCCGACAGCTTGCCGGTCTCGCGGTCGAGCAGAGGCTCGATCTGAAAATCCTCAGCGATATAGGCGATGCGCTCGGGAATATTGGCGATGCCGTAAAGCCCCGCATACACGGTCAGATTCTGCCTGACAGTCAGCCGCGCCGGCAGATCGACATAAGGACTCTGGAAATTGAGCTTGTGCGCCACGGTCCCGCGGTTCCGGCTGATATCGGCGCCGAACACCCTGACCTCGCCGGAGGTCGGCATGACAAGGCCGAGCAGCATGGCGATAGTCGTGGTCTTGCCAGCGCCATTGCCGCCGAGCAGCGCCACTGTCGTTCCCTGCGCCAGCTCGAAGCTGATATGATCGACAGCGGTAACAGGGCCATAGACCTTGGTGAGGTCGCGTACCGCCACTGGGACCCCCGCTGCCGCTACACTATCGTCAGCAGGCCCAGCGCCGGCCCCTTTGCCGAAACCTTCAACTCTCTCGTCCATAACCTGCGCTGCTCGTCCGCTTTGTCGGAATTATGGCTCGATCCCACGTGTTAGACTTGAGCTATGGCCGCCATCGACAATAGTCAAATCAGCCGTCGCGCCCATGTCCCGGATTGGCTGCGGCAGGGCGAAAGCCGCTTGCGCCTCCAGACCATCGTGCGCCTGCGCTGGCTTGCCGTGCTCGG
>JBKOWI010000087.1:0-5780 GCA_046724315.1 Pseudomonadota bacterium
GTTTCGACTTATGTAATGTTGGGCTGGGGCCTAAACATTGTGGTCGGCCTGGCCGGGCTGCTGGATCTCGGCTATGTCGCGTTTTATGCGGTCGGCGCCTATTCCTACTCAATGTTCGCCACGTATTTGGGGTTGAGCTTCTGGCTGTGCCTGCCTTTGGCAGGAATGATTGCTGCGAGCTTCGGCGTCCTTTTGGGGTTCCCGGTGCTAAGGCTGCGCGGTGATTACCTCGCCATCGTGACGCTCGGTTTCGGCGAGATGGTCCGGCTTATCCTGATCAACTGGTGGTGGTTCACCGGCGGTCCGAACGGTATCAACAATGTGCCGCGGCCGTCTTTCTTCGGCATTCCGTTCGAGCGCAATCCGCCGGAGGGCACTTGGTCGTTCCACAAGCTGTTTGGAATCGAATACTCTTCTAACCACCGGGTAGTCTTTCTTTATTACCTGATTCTCGGCTTGGCGCTGCTGACCTGCCTGTTCAGCTATCGCATCCGGCGCTTGCCGATCGGCCGCGCTTGGGAGGCGCTGCGCGAGGATGAGACCGCCTGCCGCGCGCTCGGCATCAACCCAACCAACACGAAGCTCACCGCTTTCGCCATCGGTGCAATGTTCGGCGGATTTGCCGGATCGTTCTTCGCAACTCGGCAGGGCTTCGTCAGCCCCGAGAGCTTCACCTTCCTGGAATCGGCGGTGATCTTGGCGATCGTGGTGCTGGGTGGAATGGGGAGCCAGGTCGGCGTGGCCTTGGCCGCAATCGTGCTGATCGGCGTGCCCGAATTCTTCCGCGAACTCGCCGGCTATCGCATGCTCGCATTCGGTATCGGCATGGTGCTGATCATGATCTGGCGTCCGCGCGGCCTGCTGGCGGTGCGGGACCCGACCATACGCCTGCATCCCCGAGGGGGGCCGGAGCCGGAGCCAGCCAAGCCGTGACGGATGCAATGCAGAGCGCCAACGGCGGCAGGCAGACGCTGCTCGAAGTCGAACACCTGACGATGCGGTTCGGCGGCCTCGTGGCGGTGAACGATGTGACTTTCGCCGCCGCCGACCGCGAGATATCGGCGATCATCGGTCCTAACGGCGCCGGCAAGACCACCGTCTTCAATTGCCTGACCGGTTTCTACAAGCCGACCGTAGGGCGGATGTCGCTGCATGCCCGGCACGGCGATTTTCTGCTCGAGCAGATGGACGGGTTTCGCATCGGCCAGCGGGCAAGAGTTGCGCGCACGTTCCAGAACATCCGCCTGTTCCCGCGCATGTCGGTCTTGGAGAACCTGATCGTCGCCCAGCATAACGAGTTGATGCGGGCCTCGCTTTACACAGTCATCGGGTTGTTCAATCTGCCGCGCTACAGCCGCGCCGAAAAGAAAGCCGTGGAGCTCGCTCGTTATTGGCTGGACAGGATCCGCCTGACCGATCGCGCCGATTGGGAAGCTGGAAATCTTCCTTACGGCGCACAGCGGCGCTTGGAGATCGCACGGGCGATGTGCACAAAGCCTGTGCTGCTTTGCCTCGATGAGCCTGCCGCGGGTCTCAATCCCCGCGAGTCAGCCGAGCTGAACGAGTTGCTTATCGACATTCGCGACAAGGAAAAAATCGCCATCCTTCTCATCGAGCATGACATGAGCGTGGTCATGGGTATTTCCGATCACATCGTCGTGCTCGACTACGGGCGCAAGATCGCCGATGGCGATCCGGAGAGCATCCGCAACGATCCGAACGTTATCCGCGCCTATCTCGGCGAAGAAGAGGACGAGGAACTGCCGCCGCAAGTCGCCGCCGATCTGGCGCAAGGCTCCTAGGGGTCGAGGGAAAATGCTCACCGTCTCCGGCGTCCACACCTTCTACGGCAAGATCGAGGCGTTACGCGGTGTCGACATCTCCGTAGAAGCGGGAGAAATCGTCACCCTGATTGGGGCGAACGGTGCGGGCAAATCGACGTTGCTGATGACCATCTGCGGCAGCCCGCAGGCGCGCACAGGGCGCGTCGTCCTGGAGGGGGAAGACATCACGCGTCTGCCCACCTACGAGATTATGCGCCGCGGCATCTCGCATGCTCCAGAAGGACGGCGGATATTTCCGCGCATGACCGTGCTAGAGAATCTAATGATGGGCGCGACGATTGCCGATCCGGGCCACTATGAGGAGGATCTCGAGGACGCGTTCGCACTCTTTCCGATCCTGAAGCAGCGTCAATCGCAGCGTGGCGGCACGCTGTCCGGTGGCGAGCAGCAGATGCTAGCGGTCGCGCGTGCGCTGATGAGCCGGCCGCGTTTGCTTCTGTTGGACGAACCGTCGCTGGGCTTAGCGCCGATGATCGTCAAGCAGATCTTCGATGTCATTCGGGAGGTCAACGAGAAGCGGCGTGTCACCATCTTCTTGGTCGAGCAGAACGCGTTTCACGCTCTGAAGCTGGCGCATCGCGGGTATGTGATGACCAACGGCCGTATCACGATCAGCGGCACCGGCCGCGAGCTGCTGGCCAATCCTGAAGTCCGCGCTGCTTATCTCGAAGGTGGGCACCACCAAGAACGGAAACAGGCCTGAACCGCTCATGGAAGATATCCTCGGCACCAGTTGGCCGATCTTCGTTGGCCTCACAGTCGTACTCTTCGGCGGCGCGGCCTTCATGCTGGGCCAAGCCGTCGCCGGGACGTGGCGGCCGGGATGGCAGATCCTGCCTTACGGTCTGATGCTAGGGATCGCCAACCAGTTCCTGACCTTTGCCTTGTTCCAGGGCCCATTCGGGGCGCTGGTGCCATACCTGGTCGATACGGCAATTCTGACCGCGTTAGCCGCCCTGGCCTACCGTCTCACCAAAGTCCACAAGATGGTTACTCAATATCCTTGGCTCTACGAGCGAAGCGGTCTCTTTTCGTGGCGCGCCAAGGAGCAGCTGACGGCCTGAGTCGAAAAAACCGTCCTATCCGAAAGCATTAGAGATTGCCGCCGTCACACCCGGTGGTAAAGTACCGGCTCTACGGTACCCGGCGACGGGTGCAGAGGGCTCGGCATGATGAAGACCGGCAATGAAGCTTTGCCGGTGTCGAGGTGCATGAAACAGGGAGTGTCCTGCATGGTACGTTCACTGAAACTAGTCGCTGCCGCTGTCGCGGTAGCGGCGCTCGGCGTTGGCGTGGCCAATGCCGAGACCATCAAAGTTGCGACGGCGGGTCCAATTACCGGGTCCAATGCCGCATTCGGCGACCAGCTCAAACGCGGTGCGGAAATGGCGGTCGCGGATATCAACAAAGCTGGCGGCGTGATGGGCAAACAGCTCGAGTTGTCCATCGGAGACGACGCCTGCGACCCCAAGCAGGCGGTCGCGGTGGCGAATGACCTTGTGTCTAAGGGCGTTGTGTTCGTGGCCGGGCACTTTTGCTCGTCTTCGTCCATCCCGGCGTCCAAGGTCTATGCCGAGGAAGGCGTGCTGATGATGACGCCGGCTTCGACCAACCCGAAGCTGACGGATGATGCCAAGGCGGCGGGCTGGAAGAATGTGTTCCGGACTTGCGGCCGCGATGACGTCCAGGGCGGCGTTGCCGGCAAGTGGCTTGCGAGCAAGTACAAGGGCAAGAAGATCGCGATCATTCACGACAAGTCGACCTACGGCAAAGGCGTGGCCGATGAAACCAAGAAGGCGATGAATGCCGCTGGTCTCAAGGAAGCCATGTACGAGGCGATCAATCAGGGCGATAAGGACTTCTCCGCCCTCATCAGCAAGATGAAGGCGAACAACATCGCCGCCGTCTATCTCGGCCTCTACGTTGCCGAAGGCGGCCAGCTCGTCCGTCAGGCGCGAGACCAGGGCCTGAAGGCGCAGTTCGTGTCGGAAGATGCGATGGTCGATAATCAGTTCTGGGCCATCGCCGGCGATGCCGGTGAAGGCATGCTGATGACCTTTGCGCCGGATCCTCGCAAGCTCGACACTGCGAAAGATGTGGTGGCGGAGTTCAAGGCCCAGGGCTTCGATCCTGAGGGCTATACCCTCTACACCTATGCGGCGATGCAGATCTTCAAGCAGGCCGCAGAGAAGGCCAAAAGCACCGACGCCGACAAGCTCCAAGCGCAACTGCATGGCCACAGCTTCGACACGGTGCTCGGAAAGATCAAATTCGACGACAAGGGCGATATCGTCAATCCGCAGTACGTCTTCTATGTCTGGTCGAAGGGCCAGTACAAAGAGATCGGCTCCTGATCTGAAGGGTCGGTTGGGCGGCGCGAAGCCGCTCGGCTAATCAATGAAGCCCGGCACGAACTCTCGTGCCGGGCTTTTCTTTGGCGTTGCTGGTTGAAGGAGGAGAGGACGCGGAGCGCTACCCTGCCAATCGGAGATCAGCGCTGTTTGATGCGGTTGCGGCGGTTGCCTCGTCCGGCGTTGCGGCCCAAGCCGATTTGCTTGGCAAATTCTGACCGCTGCTGGGCGTAATTCGGCGCAACCATCGGGTAGTCTGCAGGAAGCCCCCACTTCGACCTGTATTCGTCCGGAGACATCTTGTAGGTGGAACGAAGATGCCGCTTCAGCATCTTCAGTTTCTTTCCGTCCTCAAGGCAGATGATGTATTCGGGGGTAACGGATTTCTTGATTGGCACGGCAGGCTTCAAGGGCGTCTGCGCGTCGGTCTTGCCGGCGCCAAGGGCGTTCAAGGAGGAGTGAACCGTCTGGATCACCTCCGAGATTTGGCCTGCAGGCAGGAGATTATTGCTTAAATACGCCGAGACGACCTCGGCAGTCATTCGCAAGATGTCTTCCGCCGAAACCTGTTCTGAAGATTCTGTATCCATTTGCCCCGCCAAGTCCCAGAGCTGCCAGTTATATAAGCGATCCATTGCATAGGCTAATGGCCGAGTCAATTCCGAAACAATATTAAAGCAAATACTGGCTCGTTAGATTTCAGCAACCTTACCGTTTCTGCAATCATGTAAGTCCCGGCAGGTAATGGCTGCTTCCTCTGAAGTATCGAGTTCTGTCTTTTTGTTGGCACCGTAACCGGGGAAATCGCCACGTACCAAACTACAGCCTGCATGTACGAAGCCGGACCTTCTGCCCGACGTCGTTTCCTGCCGCAGTCACGCCGCTTTCGCCGTTGATTCCGCGCACGCCCTTCGGTCAATGTCCGCTGATGAAAAAGCGCATCGCAATGGCGGCCGATCACGCCGGCTTCGAGCTGAAATCCGCTCTAAAACAAGGGTTGGAGAAGCTTGGATATTCCGTGCTCGATCTCGGCACGTCCGGGCCGCAATCCGTCGACTATCCCGATTTCGCCGATGCCTTGGCGGATGCGCTGGCGCAGGGCCGCGCCGAATGGGGGTTGGCCGTGTGCGGTACTGGTATCGGCATCTCCATTGCACTCAACCGTCACCGTCATATTCGCGCGGCGCTCTGCCACGACGGCACCAGTGCGCGCCTTGCCCGCGAGCACAACAACGCCAATGTGCTTGCCCTCGGTGCGCGGCTGATCGGGATCGAAGCGGCGAAAGACTGCGTCCAAATTTTCCTCAACACCGCCTTTGCCGGGGGCCGGCATGAGAGGCGGCTCGCCAAACTTGCATAACGGATCCAATCCGCTGTCCGCCCGATCACACTTGGGGTGGTCCCAACCAGGAGATAGCAACCAATGACCTCCGCCAAAACGCCGCTCGCCACCATGTCTGGTTTCTTCAGCCGGGGCGTAGCCGAGGCCGATCCTGAGCTTTTCAAGTCGATCAACGGCGAGCTTGCGCGTCAGCAGAATCAGATCGAGCTGATCGCCTCCGAAAATATCGTCTCGCGCGCAGTG
>JBKOWI010000110.1:0-2762 GCA_046724315.1 Pseudomonadota bacterium
CGCGTACTCATGTCCTCGCCCTCAAGTTGCTATGCAGAATCGGTGCTCTCGCACTTGGAGAAAGTTCAGAAGCTCCCCCTCGAAGTGCAGACCGATATTGCTAAGCGCGTCGATACGTACCTCAGCGTAGCCAGGGCTGCGAACAACGAGGCGATAGTGGCTACGGTCGCTTCTAGCGCTATGCAAGAGCAGGCCAAGGCAATCGGACAGGGGGGCACGATGGACCCGCGATGGGCTGCACCAGCAATTGTCGAAGCATGGTGCTATGCCACGATGAGCCTGTCCAAGGGTTACCTAGATCAATTGCACGCGCAAGCGATCATCGGAGCAATCGAGGCGTTCACATTAAGTCGTCTTACTAGGTGACACGTAACCCCCTCACTTCCTAAAGCAACTTTTCTCCTTTGAAGTTGTTGTTATGGGCCTGGAGGTACAATGGCCCTTCGTCCTCAGACTGCATATGGCGCTGCCCCTTCAATTCGAGGCATAAGAGCAGGCGAGGAGAAAGGCCTCACGCCCGAACAGAACTACCGTGTGCGTGTTATGGGCGCCGAGGAGTTGGACCTTTTACACTCGGCAGCGTCGCAGGGCGGATTACAACTGGCCTCTCTGAACTGGATACTCGCGAGCCTTGCCAATCATGGCTTCGTGAGCATTAGTGGCAATAACCGGCGACTGCGAGCTGTCGCCACGAAGGCGGGTTGCCTCGCGCTGGCGATGCGACCCCTGCTTCCCGACGACACTCTCCACTAGCTCTCACTCCGCAAGCTGCCTACCCCTAAACCTAATCCAACTCACCGAGGAGCAACCGTGAGACGAACTTGGCGGGTCCACCCGCTGGTCCAGTCCGTCACGCGAGTCAGAGCCGTGCTTCACCAAATCGTTCCGATCAGCTTTCTTGGTGCCGATGGCGGCGCTGGCTTTGGCCGTGGCGGTGGACCTGGAGCGGGTCCTGGCGGCTTCGGTATGTTGGCTCGAACCCTCACTGACAGAAGCTCCCGCCCCGTCTCTCCTTCATATCGAGGTGAAGATGGCTCTTGTGGGCCTCATCGGCGCCAGGCCCCAGCACCGTGCCAAAGATGCCGCAGGCGTCGTCGCGCACAGATTTCAGGAATACTCTTTCGGGGTCATCTAAGCTGACCGATACGCGCTTCACGGAGGAGATGGAAGACACCCGGTCGGGATTGGGCATGGGCAGCGGTGGATTATCTGAAGGCCAGCTATCGACCACAGCGATCCTCTCGCCTGAGGTCAACACGAAGTCGGAAATATCAAGCGCGTTTGCGAGTGCGTGTTCGCTCAAGGGTAGGTCAGCACCGCCATTGCGGTTGCGGCAGGTATAAGAGCCAACGTGCAGCTTGGTAACAGGAGAATTAAACAAGGCTTTCGCGTGGGGCTGAACGCTTTCGCTTAGCCAAGCGCTCAGCGCCTTGGCCAGGGTACAGGTCACGGTTGCCGGTGGGTCTAAGGCGATTTCAGGATCGCGGCCGAGCGATTTTAACAGGATGGGAGCAGGCGCTCCGCACAGCCCTTCCTTGAGGGGTGGGAGCGATTCGTAATTCAATGTGAGCGAGGAAAGCGCTTCGCTGCATTGGGCTTTGGCCTCTGCGATCTCGGCCTCGGTCCAGGGAATCGTGGCCATCTGCCCTGGACTAGGAGGTGCCTGCTCTGCAAGCCCACTGCGGGCCGGATTACGTTCAGTTTGCGGGCTCTGTTCCGTCGCAGCGAACCGCCCAGAACCTTGCACCTCCAACCCACCCGTTTTCTCGCTCTCCTCGATGACGACTGGCGTTCCCTTGCTGAGATGCTTTGCAAGCTCAAGCGCATCCCAGTTCGTCAGACGAATGCAGCCATGAGAGGCCGATTTGCTGATCTTGTCCGGATCAGGAGTGCCATGGATGCCGTAACCCTCGGCGGAAAGATCGATCCACACGGCGCCTACTGGGTTGTTTGGTCCAGGCGGTATGTTCAGCTTTTCATTGACGTGAACACCACGGAAATGAAGGGCGGGATCATAATGGTAGACAGGGTTTTCCGTGATCTTCATCACTTTGAACTCGCCCTTAGGAGTCGGGCGGTCTTCGCTTCCTACAGTGGCAGGATAGATGGCAACGAGCTGGTCTCCTTCATAAGCCTTCACTCGCTGCCGGTTTGCATCGACCTCTACCCGTGAGATTTTGCCAGACAAGGAGTCGCGCTCGACATTGGCAACCACGATCTCCTGTCCTTCTTGGTCAAAGGAAGCACCGGGGTTCAGCTTCCGTAAGAGAGCCTCGCTCATGTGGAACTTCTCAGCCAGAAGCTCTCGCGGGCTCGTATAGCTGAGACGGTCCATGGCTGCCTTTGCGCGGAAATCATCAGGAATTTTTTTGGCGAAGGGGCCGCGTGTGTCTTTTTCAGTGATCTTGTAAGTGACCAGGGCTGGTTCAGTATCGTTTTGAGTGAGGGCGCGCCATAATTCCTCGGTGACCTGTTCGGTCGCTTCAAGACCCTTCATCTCCGCATAGGCGGCAATCGCCTTGCGGGTGTTCTCACCAAGAGTACCATCGATCTCTCCAGGTGAGGCATGAGCCCGATCAACCAAGACTTGCAGCTTTACGAGCAAGGGTGTGGACGGCTTCCCCTGTGCTTGCCACGCCGCGTCATTAACGCTCTCAAGGCTTAGACTCGGGGATCGTTGCCGAGCAGCCAAGCCCGTTGCGGGAAGCGCGAGCAGCAGTGCGAGCGAGATACACAGAGTGGGGCGGAAGGGTCCAAGCATT
>JBKOWI010000137.1:0-5974 GCA_046724315.1 Pseudomonadota bacterium
GAGGGCTGGACCGGTTTTTTGGCATCAAAGTGGAAAGAGCGGGGCGGTTGTTGCTGGGCCCGCAGAGAAACGCGTCGCTCGGAATTACGAATTTCGCCTGCTAACCGGCGTTAGCCTGGGTGCGATCGAAGGCGACGAACACTTTATAGTCCTCAGGTCTGGTGCCCATTTGGATTGGGAAGGCGATTTCGCGCACCATCGAGAAGTAGCCGGCCGGATCGCCTGGCGGGACGGTAGTGGTGATGGTCATCTTGTCGGTCGCAAGCGTCTTCTGATCCGAGCCTGCGACCCGAATACTCACGGGAAGTGTGACCGCCCCAGCCGCGCCCTTGGGCCCGAGCAGCACCCGGCCGGCGAAGCCGTATTTCACCACCACGCGATCGGAATAGAGCTGGCATTCGCGCGCCATCTTGGTGATCTCGCCGCGATGCACGACGGCAAGCTGATCGCCAACGTGGCCGGGCTGGTAGATGGTGAGCAGCCGGTCGCGCGGCCACGCCACGACTTGCGGGCAATGGGCGCTATTGCCGCCTGGGAGGTCGGTCCCGTTGTCGGCTTTCGCCGTCTCGAGCAGCTTGTCCGGGGTGACCGCCGAAGCAGAGGTATCCTCGCTTCCGGAGCGAAAGGGATTGGAGAGCGTTGATACCGCGCAAGCGGAAAGAAGAAGAGGCGCGAAAAGCAGCCCCGAAAGGCCGCATCGGCGCAGCAACAAAACTGCGTCGGCACGCTTCAACTTAGTCCGTACTCGGCTTGACATGTCAGGCCTCCCCGCCTGATATGCCGGGCTCGACCAAGAATCCGATTGTTTGATGTCGCGAGCTGCCAATTTCCCCAATGGGCGCAAACTATCCGCAGTCCCTAGGCGCGACAAGGCCGGACCTGAATCCCTTGCTGCCAGGCCATTTGCAGCCCGCTCGAGCATCTCACCGAGGCGATGATGAACGGCACGATTAAGGCCAATGGGAGGCATTGCAGCGGTCCTCCGTTGACCATCTACCTCGCCGCCCCAAGAGGCTTCTGCGCCGGCGTCGAGCGCGCCATCCAGATCGTGGAGCTTGCCCTCGCCAAATATGGCGCGCCCGTCTATGTGCGCCATGCAATCGTCCATAACCGCCACGTCGTCGAGAGCCTCAAGGCCAAGGGCGCGATCTTCGTCGAGGAATTGGACGAAATCCCGGAGACTGACGCGCCGGTGGTGTTCTCGGCCCATGGCGTGCCGAAGGCGGTGCCGGAGGCCGCACGCTCGCGGCGCATGTTCGTGCTCGACGCTACCTGTCCGCTGGTGTCGAAGGTGCATGTCGAGGCTGGGCGTCATTTCCAGGATGAGCGAGAGATCCTTCTGATCGGGCACGCCGGCCACCCAGAGGTGATCGGCACCATGGGCCAGTTGCCTAAAGGTTCGGTGCATCTCATCCAGACAATTGACGACGCGCTTTCCTTCACCCCCAAGAATCCCGCAAAGCTCGCGGTGATCACCCAGACTACGCTCTCGGTGGACGACACCAAGGAGATCGTTGACGTGCTGAGGCAGCGTTTCCCGCGCATGGTGATCCCGCGCAAGGACGATATCTGCTACGCCACGACCAATCGCCAGGACGCAGTTAAGCAGATCGCGCCGCGCTGCGAGCGCATGATCGTGGTGGGCTCGCCGAACAGCTCGAACTCGGTCCGCCTCGTTGAGGTGGCCGAGAGGGCCGGCTGTCCCCAGGCGATGCTCATCCAGTGTGCCAAGGAGATCGACTGGTCGCTCTTCGGCGGCATCAAGCACCTCGGCGTCACCGCCGGCGCCTCAGCACCCGAGGTTCTAATCGATGAGATCATCGACGCCTTCAAAGCGCGATTCGACATCAGAATCGATACCGTCACCACGGCAAAGGAAAGCATCGCCTTCAAATTGCCGCGCGAGCTTAGAGAGATGCCGGCGCTCTAGATGGCCGTCTATACCGACGTCTCCGACGAGGAGCTCGAATCCTTCATCACAAGCTATGACATCGGCGCGCTGACCTCATTCAAGGGCATCGCCGAGGGCGTCGAGAACTCGAACTACCTCGTCCACACCGAGAGTGGCCCTTACATCCTCACGCTCTACGAGAAGCGCGTCGCCCGCGAGGACCTGCCCTACTTCCTCGCGCTGATGGAGCATCTCGCCTCGCGTGGCATTACCTGCCCGCTTCCGGTCCACGATCGCGCGGGACGCAATCTGAAAGAGCTCGCCGGGCGTCCGGCGGCGCTCATTACGTTCCTCGAGGGACTATGGGTGCGAAGGCCGAGCCTCGAGCATTGCACAGGTCTCGGCGGGGCACTCGCGCGTTTTCATGTCGCCGGCGCAGATTTCCCCTTACACCGGGCAAACAGTTTGTCGCTGCCAGGATGGCGCACGCTATTCGGCGAGATCGGCAGGAGCGCCGACGAGGTTACGCCGGGGCTTTCCACCGAGATCGCGAAGGAGCTGCATCATCTCGAGCGGGCCTGGCCCTCCGAGCTGCCGCAAGGAGTGATCCATGCCGATCTTTTCCCCGACAACGTGTTCTTCCTCGGCGACAAGGTCTCGGGGCTGATCGATTTCTATTTCGCTTGCAACGACACGCTCGCCTATGACGTCGCCGTCTGTCTTAACGCCTGGTGCTTCGAGAAGGACGCGAGCTTCAACGTCACCAAGGCGCGAGCCTTGTTGCAGGCCTACGAGAAAGTAAGGCCGTTGACCACGCCAGAGCTCAAGCACCTGCCCACGCTCGCGCGCGGCGCAGCACTCCGCTTCCTCTTGACCCGCACCTATGACTGGCTCAACACCGACGAAAACGCGCTGGTCAAGACCAAGGACCCCACCGAATACTTGCGCAAGCTTAGGTTCCACCAACGCGTGCAATCCTACCGCGACTACGGGCTCAAGGAGCAGTGAACATGGCAGAGAGGCCGAGGGTGGTGATCCATACCGACGGCGCCTGCTCAGGCAATCCCGGGCCCGGAGGGTGGGGCGTGATCCTCCAATCGGGGCCGCATCGCAAGGAGCTCTCGGGCGGAGAGCATCTCACCACCAACAACCGCATGGAGCTCACTGCTGCGATCAAGGCGCTCGAGGCGCTGAAGTCGCCCTCCGAGGTCGAGCTTTATACCGACTCGAATTATCTTAGGGGCGGCATCACGAGCTGGATCAGAAGCTGGAAGCGAAACGGCTGGCGTACCGCGGATAAGAAGCCAGTGAAGAACGCCGAGCTATGGGAGCAGCTGGAGAAGGCTTCCGCGCGGCATAAGGTGCACTGGCACTGGGTCAGGGGCCATCACGGTCATGACGAGAACGAGCGTGCCGACGAGCTCGCACGCCAGGGCATGGCTCCCTTCCTCCTCTCCCGCAAGCCTGCTGGGGACTAGAGGCTTTTCAAGATCTTGGAAGCTGTGCTCGCTTCGGCGATGCCGGGAGACTCCTCGACATTGAGGATCTTCACCACGCCATCCTCGACGAGCGCGGAATAGCGCTTCGAACGGGTGCCGAGTCCGAAGCCCGAGCCGTCGAAATCCATCCCGATCTTCTTGGTGAACTCGGCATTGCCGTCGGACAGGAACAACACCTTCTCCTTGCCGCCCGACTTCTCCTCCCAGGCCGCAAGCACGAAAGGATCGTTCACGGCGATGCATACCACCCGGTCGACGCCCTGCTTTTTGAAGTCGTCCGCGCTGTCGATGAAGCTTGGGAGATGCTTGAGATGGCAGGTCGGGGTGAACGCGCCCGGAACGGCAAACAGCACGACACGTTTGCCGGCGAACACATCTTTGGTGGTCAAAGTCTCGAGACCATCGGGGCCCGCCACTCTCAAGGTCGCCTCCGGAAGGCGGTCTCCAACTTTAATCGCCATGTAGCACTCCTGAGCGCTCGCTCGTCCCGCGCGGGCACCTTACCGGCTCGCCAAAGCCCGGCCAAGGCAACTATTGCGCCGTCCAGTCGGTCTGACTTGAGCCCTCATCCGAGACCAGGACGAAAGTAAGCGGCTTGCCCTTGATGGCGGCAGCCTCTTTGGCCGAGGCGAAGGTGACGGCGAAGCGCTGCTTGCCGGACGATGGAGGACCGAGCGACTTCGGTACAGGGACGAAGGTCTCGCCGGCGTCGATGAAAAGGTCTGTTCCCGTAGCATTGGATGGGAACAAGGCATCGATCAGAAGCTCGGGTTGGGAGCCGTCGAGATCGGCAGTGACGGTTTCGATACGCGGCAACGAGCCTGGAGCGGAAACCTTGGGCACGCGAGCCAGCGAAGTTTCGAGCAGCGCGGCATCGCCGGGATCAGATGCGGCATCCGGCGGAAGCGCGAGCCCGAGGCTCACGTCGTTCGGCACGCACAGGGTCTTGCACAGCCCATAGCTCAAGGCGAGCCTCAGCTCGATCGGCTCGCCCTCGCGCTCCGGCGTGACCCTGACCGGGAATACGACCTCGTCGTCATAACCGATCGCCGTGCCGCCAGCGTCGGCGAAGCGATGCGGCGCGGGAAAAAGCACCTCAGCGTGTTTCAAATTCTTCGAGCCCCTGAAGTCGAAGCTCGGCGGCACGCCGGAGTCTCCGGGATTCCGCCAATAGGTTTTCCAACCGCCGTCCATTCGAAGCTGCACGCCGGCAAGAAGGTTGGGCTTGCCGTCGAGCTCGACCGCGCCTGAGACGAGCCGCACCTTGGATTCGGTAGAGCTGACCCACGGCGATTGGCTCGAAAGCGCGGCCGGTGCCACACCGAGCAGCCCGGCGGCCAACATCGCGCCAAGAGCGAGACGAAGTTCGGGTGGTGCGGCGATGCGCTGAAATGAGGCAGATGCCATGATCATGACCAGTCGGGGGTGTTCTTCGGGCGCAATTTAGCTTCGAAGGCGAGAGCGCGCGACTCAGGCGACGGCGCGGAGCCTCACTCTTTCGTGAGCCATGCGGCGAAAATGCCTCGCTTAGCCTTATTTCCGTGTTGCCTCTTCCCTCGGAGCAGAACTGGAGTAGTCTTGTCTCATGTCAGCTAGTAGCGCATCCGACCGTCGCCAACGCGATCTCTATCTCGACGGCCAGCTCCTCGTTGCCATGCCGGCGATGGGCGACCCGCGCTTTGCGCGTTCAGTGATCTATCTCTGCGCGCACTCTGCCGATGGCGCCATGGGCATCATCATCAATCAACGCGCGCCAAATATCAGCTTCACCGAACTGCTCGAGCAGCTCAACATCGTGCCGCCCAAGGACCGGATCAGGCTGCCCTCGGGCCTGACGGCAATGGCTGTGCATCTCGGCGGCCCGGTCGAGACCGGGCGCGGCTTCGTGCTGCACAGCGCCGACTACTTCAAGGCCGAGAGCACGTTGCCCATCGACGAGAGCGTCTGCCTTACCGCGACCATCGACATCTTGCGCGACATTGCCAAGGGCACCGGTCCGGACAAGGCCCTGCTTGCGCTCGGCTATGCCGGCTGGGCACCGGGTCAGCTCGAGAATGAGATTCAGAACAATGGCTGGCTCAATTGCCCGGCAGACCCGGAGATCATTTTCGATCCTGAGGTCGACCGGAAATACACGCGCGCACTCGGTAAGATCGGCATTGACCCGATCCGCCTCGTTAACGATTCCGGTCACGCCTGATTCTGGCGTGAGTACTAAGCGGTGCCTGGCCGCGGCAGGGCCGGAACCGGCGAGCCGCCTCCGACCTTCACTTCTAGCCCGTGGGGCCCGGCCGATGAGTGGGCGCGCTCGCGCTCTTTGCGCCGGCGATGGCTCGCGAGCGCCGCGAGCAAGCCGGCCACATCCTTGGCCGGCATCGGCTCGCCGTAATAGTAGCCCTGACCATATTCGCAGCCGATCGAGCGGAGATAGGCGGCGTCGGCTTGCGTCTCCACCCCTTCGGCCACCACTTCCTTGCCGAGCTCATGCGCGAGCGCAATCACCGAACGAAGAATGAGCGGTGTCGAGCCGTTTAGTCCGCTGTCGCGCACGAGCGAGCGGTCGACCTTGATGGTGTCGCAGGGG
>JBKOWI010000098.1:0-14694 GCA_046724315.1 Pseudomonadota bacterium
CCGAGGCGCTCGCCGTAGTGGTCGATTTCCACGAGGCGGCTACCGCATTGTAGACATTCGTGATTTGACGACATAAGTCGCCGACTCCCAATTTTCCCAGCCTCTGCTAACTAATGTGCTACTCATCGCGGTCTTGGCGACTGCGCTTCGGGTACGTATTCAATGCCAGCGGAACGAGGTAAATGAGCAGGAGCAGTAGGAAGAGACCCTGGATGTACTTATCAGGAACCCCAATAGCGTAAGCCACGAGCGGTATCCCCACTATTAGGTCAAAAGGATCCTTTGCAGCTTCATGCAGACCCACTCCCCGACTAATCCCCCATACTAGCGCCATCACCAACGACAAAACGCGCAAGGTTGGCTGGATAGTTTGAGGCCGCCCTTTCGAGAAGAAAAGAGCGGCCTCTATGTGGGTGAATCGGAGCCTCTTCAGGGGAGAGGCATAGTGAGGCTGCTCCTGCAATTAGGCAGGGTTAAGCCAGAACAGGGCGCTATCATCGAATATGCGGAGAATAAGGCTGGCGGCTTGGGCCGGCGATTCTCGCTAATAATTGCAGCGAAACCTCTCTGTTCGGCGTTTTTCTGTCAAAAGGAGAGACGCTATGAGAAAGTCGCTGGTTCCATTGACGGTCGGGCTGATTTTTGGCTCGGCGGTTTGGGTTGTCAAAGCCACTCCGCTTAGCGGACTTCCGCCCGCAACTTCTCAAAACCATTCACTGCTGGAAACGATTGGCTGCACAAGGTCTGGCGATAATTGTCCGTATGGCTTTGCCATAAAGCGCCATGGTGGCGGTAGCTGGTCCTGTGTGCCGTGTGACAACCAAAAATACGGATCGAGATACCGCGATGACCATGATGAGTACTACGAGCCGAGGCGTTACCGGGACTATGGCGACGGGTATTACGGTCCCAGACGCTATCGAGACTACGACGACGGCAATTACGAGCCGAGGCGGTACCGCAATTATTGATTGTCCGGTTGCGCGGTAAACCTCCAGCAAGAGATTTAGCTGAAGCTGCGGCTCGGCCGTCTTCCTATCCCAGGGACGGCCTTTCGTGTTGGTTGGAACCGCCTCAGGCAGACCCGCCTGGGGCAGTTTCTTTTAAGCACGAACTATTGATTGGGCCAACTGCAAAAACGCAGGGGCGTGCTTGTTATCAGTGTCGAGGGGATGATCTTCGGTCACCGCTTGCCCCGCATCAGCAGCACCTTGCCGGGCTTCTGCCCCTCGACCAGCGCCATGACGTGAGCGCCCCATACCTCGAGCGCGTAGCGTTTAGCGGCTTCGTGCTTCGCCCGATTGTAGACGCCGGCGACCCCCCGGCACCATTCCTCAAGGACTTGCCTGGGAAAAAGTCCGGCGCACAGGTGGGGCTTTTTCGTCTGGAAAGACTAGCGCGTTGCGCAGCCTCGTGTACGATACCGATCGACTACTTGAATTGGCCTCCAACGTCAGATGGCTCGCACGCCTTGGGAGGACAGAGATGTATCCACTCACCCTGCAAGCCCAGATCATGCGTCATATGCTGAACCTCGCCAAAGATATGGCGAGCGGTGACTTGTTGGAGTCGCGCAAGAACCTCGAAGAGTACCCATTGCGCGGGGACCCGAGTGTATTTGACCAAATCATGCGGGCTCGAGCCGTTCAGGACAGGATGTGGGGCCGCGAGGTAGATGACACCAAGAACGACCCGTGGCGCTGGAGCACCTACATCTCTCATTGCGCTATCCGATGGATGCGTGACCCACATAAATGGACGCGAGAAGACACCGACGACTTCTACGACGCCATGATAGAGACGGCCGCGATATGCGCCGCTGCAGCTGAGAGCGTACTAAGACAGAGAAATGCGAATGGACGTACTTTCTACGAGCCGGCGCCGGGGAATGGCAAATAGATGACCAACGCACTTAGGCCTAGCGGCACTCCCCCTACTGGGGGCCGATGTCACGACTTGGCAGCGCCGATAGCCGATTCACCCATCCTGCGCTGAGAGGCCCGACGGAAAGCTTCGGAGAGTAGCGCCAGACCGTCTTCCGGCGAGGCCAAGCTGTTCGCCGGTGCCGGCTGCACGTACGCCGGTTTCACCGTGTAATGCACATGGGAGCCGCCAGCGCCGGCATTTAGCCGGTCGCACTCCGCCTGCGCGCGGTCCTCGGTTGCGAAGCAAAGAAGCTCGCCGTTCCGGACGACGGGATGAGAGGCTGCGCCAAAGATGCTTTGAGCGCTACGGTGCGTCCACACCGTATAGAAGTGCTGATTGCTGTCCATTTTTGCGGAAATCCCCCGAATGCGAACCGCCGAATGAACGCCCGCATATCCGGCTTGGTTCCGGCCCCCGTTCCAGTGCCGGCGAAGTCCCGGTCGCCGGTCACAGGGAGATGCCGAGTTTCCCGAGCGTCCACGCCATCGCGGCATAGAGCAAAAGCGTCACAAGGCAGGACAAGCCGAGTGCAGGCCAGAAGCCAGCCCCATTGCGCAACAGCGCCGGCAGGACAAGGAACATCGGCAGCGTCGGCAGCACGAACCAGAAGGTCGATTGCGACAGTGCCGCAACCGCTCCCGTATCGGAGGTGTCCCGCCACAGCCAAATGAAGGCGAGGATAGAGATGAGCGGCAGCGACAAGATCACGGCGCCAATGGCGGGGCTGCGCTTGGCGGCCTCCGACGCCGCGGCGATCACGACGCCGGATAGCAAAGCCTTGATGACGGCGTAGAGCATGACCAGACTCCGCGGTTGTGAGAACTGGTTGTTGAACCCTCATACTTGTAGAGCGCGTACGCCGCGTAGCACAGCGTAACGGCGAGGATCGGCCGTAGCACGCGTTCAGGCACAACGCCCGCAAGTCGCGCGCCGATGAGGATGCCGGGGATCGACCCGCACAACAGCGCAAGCAGCAGGCTTCCGTCGACATTGCCAAGACCGAGATGGCCGAGGCCCCGAGAAGCGTGAGGAGTAATATCGGAGCCAACGAGGCGCTTGCCCGGAAGCGCTGGATAAAGCGCGGCGAGCACAGTGACACCGATCGCGCCCGCGCCAACAGAGGTCAGAGTGACGAGCAGCCCCAGCGCCACGCCAAATAGCACGGTCTCAATCGTGCGTGGCGGGACGTCGCCAAGGTCTTCCTGGGGCGCCGTGCGCGTGACGAAGGGGTAGACAACGATGGCAATCGCGCTCAGGGGAAGTGCAACGACGAGGCCCATCCTGATCCAGCGCCCGAGTACCGCAGTATCGATGTTGAAAAAGCGATGGCCGCAAGCAGCAGCGCAGCGGCCGGAAGACTTCCCGTCGCGAGCCGGAACACGATCGGCCAGTCGACGTGATCGGAAAGATGGTGGCGCCAGCTCCCCGCCGTCTTGGTGATCGAAGCATAGAGCAGGTCGGTACCGACCGCGACTTGCGGGCTGATCCCAAAACTCGAGATCAGTAGAGGTGTCATCAGCGAGCCGCCGCCGACGCCGGTCAGGCCGACGAGAAAGCCGACGCCTGCGCCAGCCGCAACGAGCGGCAGCAAGGCGACTGCCGAGCTCAAGTCACCCATGCTTGGAAAGCCTCCCCTTGCGGCGAGTCTCGCCCCCTTTGAAGAGCCTTGGTTAGGTCGCTTCGATTATAGACGGCCTAGAGCTCGATCAGAACCGGCACTCCTGCCGAGCGGAGCAGAACGGCAACCTCCTGCGCGCGCCGATTGAATTCGGCTTCATCGGCCGGGCTATCACCGAGATCGGCGCAAACGCCGCGGGCGAGAAGCGCGCGGTTCAGCACGAGCACGTTGTCGCCGACCGCAGGCGCGCCTGCTTGCGCCCATGTTATGACGCCGCCGGCCACGGTGGCACCGTCGATGGCGCTGACCAGAACGAAATTGCCGGTACCCGGAAGGTCGCGGAATAGGTCGAGAGCGGTTGCGCGGCCGAGCAGAACGCGGCAATCGGCGATGTCATTGACGCCACAAGCATGCGCTGGAGTGGAGGCAAGCGTCTCGAAATCGACCAGCGCCGAGACGCTCATGCTGGTGACGGGCGTGAGGTCGGTCGCGGTCCGAAGCAGATAGCCTGCCTCGGGATCGAACGGCGTCTCGGAGAGCCACACCAGCCGCGCCTCGATGACGTCGGCATTGACAGGGCGCCGTGCGGTTTCGGACAGAACCGCACCGCGGGAAATATCGAGGTCGGTGTCGAGTACGAGCGTGACGGCATCGCCCTTCGATGCAACCGGCATGTCGCCGTCCATGCTGGCGATACGGCGCAAGGTAGCGCCAAGACCGCTGCGGGCATCGACGATACGGTCGCCGACCTTGATGCGGCCGGAGGTGACCGTGCCGGCATAGCCGCGGAAGTCGCCGGCGGCGCGCAGCACGAGCTGAACCGGAAGGCGGAACGGCGCGTCGACAAGCTCAGCCACGGGATCGACGGCTTCGAGATAATCGAGCAGCGTCGGCCCCGCATACCAAGGCATTGCAGTAGAGCGATAAACGACATTATCTCCCGTGAGCGCAGCAACGGGGAAGGTCATGACTTGCGCAAAATTGAAGCTTCCGGCCATGGCGAGGAAATCGCGCTCGATATCGCGATAGCGCGCCTCGGACCAGCCGACCGCATCCATCTTGTTGACCGCGAGCACGACCTTCTTGATGCCGACCAGATCGCAGATCGCGGCGTGACGCCGGGTCTGGCGCTTGGCGCCATGGCGCGCATCGACCAGGAGAATGGCGATGTCGGCGTGCGAGGCGCCGGTCGCCATGTTGCGCGTGTATTGCTCGTGCCCTGGGGAATCGATGATGATGAAGCGCCGGCCAGGCGTCTCGAAATAGCGCCAAGCGATGTCGATGGTGATGCCCTGCTCGCGCTCGGCCTGGAGGCCGTCGAGCAGCAGACTGAAATCGATCTTCTCGCCGTTGACGGCACGGTTCTGCGAGGCAAGCGCGACTGCCGCGCGCTGATCGTCGGTGACGCCGGCGGCATCCCACAAGAGGCGGCCAATCAGAGTCGACTTGCCATCATCGACCGAGCCGCAGGTGAGCAGCTTGACCAGCGCCCCGGCTTGCGTAGCCCTGACCGTCCTCGGTCCGACCGAAACCTCATCCCTGAGCGCTGCCACATGCATCAGAAATAGCCCTCGCGCTTTTTCATCTCCATGGCGCCCGCCGTGTCATGATCGATCAGACGCCCTGCCCGCTCAGAAACCCGCGCAGCGAGCGTTTCCTCCACGACAGATTCGATGTCGTCGGCGTCGGATTCCATTGCTGCGGTCAGCGGCCAGCAGCCCAGCGTGCGGAACCGCACCTTGCGGAGCACCGGCCGCTTGCCGGGCTCGAAGCGCATGCGCTCGTCGGCCACGACGAGCAGCTGACCGTTGCGCGACACCACCGGCCGCTCGGCGGCGAAATAGAGGGGAACCACGTCGAGCTTCTCCAGCTGGATGTAGCGCCACACGTCGCCTTCGGTCCAATTCGACAGGGGAAAGACGCGCACCGTCTCGCCCTTGCCGAGGCGGCCATTCAGGAGTTGCCACATCTCCGGACGCTGGCGGCGCGGCTCCCAGCGGTGACCTGCGGAGCGAAACGAGAACACCCGCTCCTTGGCGCGCGAGCCTTCCTCGTCGCGGCGTGCCCCGCCGAAGGCCGCATCGAAGCCGCCGGTGTCAAGGGCCTGACGCAGCGCAACAGTCTTCATCACGTCGGTATAAACCGAAGGCGGATGGTCGAACGGGTTGATGTTGCGCGCCAAGCCGTCGTGGTTGGTGTGCACGATCAGATCGAGGCCAAAATCGCGCGCCGTCTTGTCGCGGAAAGCGATCATCTCCGGAAACTTCCAAGTCGTATCGACGTGCAGAAGCGGGAAAGGTGGCTTGGCCGGCCAGAAGGCCTTGCGCGCAAGATGCAGCAGGACCGTCGAGTCCTTCCCGATGGAGTAAAGCAGCACCGGCGCGCGGAACTGCGCTGCGGCCTCACGGAAGATGTGGATGCTCTCCGCTTCCAGCAGCTTGAGATGGGAGGTAAGCGCGGTCATGCGGCCTTGCCTTCCCGGTTCGGGTTCATGTGCAAGCCACACTCCTTCTTTTCCTCGTGTTCCCACCACCAGCGCCCGGCGCGCGGGTTCTCGCCCGGCTGCACGGCGCGCGTGCACGGCGCGCATCCGATTGAGATGAAGCCGCGAGCATGCAGTGGATTGACGGGGATGTTGTTGGCGGCGATGTAGGCGGTGAGATCCTGCGTGGACCAGTCGACGACGGGATTGACCTTCATGAGCGCGCGTTCCTCGTCCCAGGCGGCGAGAGGCGCGGCTGCCCTCTCGTCGGAATGCTCGCGCCGGATGCCGGTGATCCAGCCTTGCGCGCCCTTAAGCTCGCGGGTCAGAGGCCGCACTTTGCGCACCTCACAGCAGGCCTTGCGGTTCGCGACCGAATTCTTGAAGCCGAACACACCATCGCGTGAGACGAGAGCCTCGACTTCGCTCGCCTCAGGCGCGACCAGGCGGATGCGGATGCCGTAGCGGATTTCGGAAATCTCGACGGTCTCGAGCACCTCGGGAAAGAGACGCCCAGTATCGAGCGTGAACACGTCGATGTCGGCGCCGGATTCGGCGATGGCGTGCAGGATCGCCTGGTCCTCGAGGCCGAGATTGGTGGAGAAGGCGATGCGTCCCTCGATTCTCCGGCGCATCTCCCGGAGGCGGTCGGGCAGGTTCTTCACTCTCACGAGACGGAGGTTGAGTTCATCGGCTTCATTCTTGGAGGCATTCCAGCGGAGCGGCTGAGGGTTACGCAAGCCGGGCTGATAGGCATGACGCAGCCGCGTGAGCGCCGCCTTCCAGGTCTCGATCGTCTCTTCGTCGGCGACCTCGGCGGTATCGAAGCCGGAGCGCAACAGGAACGGGGCCAAATCCGGGATCGTGTAGCCGATGGCTCTGATCTCGCCTTTGAAGCCATGCCGCTCACGTAACAAGACGGCAAGAGAGTAGCCTCGCCCGTCTCCGAAGGCATGAAAGCGAAGCGCGACAACTCCGCCTGCCGCGGCGGCTGCCTCAAGCGCGGCGGCGTCGGCGGTCGGCTCGAGCACCGTTGTCGGCTCGCTGACATTGGCGATGACGGAGCCGGTATGAAGATCAAACAGCGCCATAGAGTGCCTCCTTGAAGGGCGCCGGCCCGATCCTTCGCCACGTGGCGAGGAAGTCCTCGCCGCCGGTGCGATTGGCGAGATAGGTCTCGATGATGGTGTCGATCGCCTGAGGCACGGCCTCGGCCCGGAAGCCGGGGCCTATGATGGTGCCGATCGCGGCGTCATCCTTGGGACTGCCGCCGAGCGAGATCTGGTAAAGCTCAGTACCTTTCTTGTCGACGCCGAGGATGCCGATATTGCCTGCATGGTGATGGCCGCAGGCATTGATGCAGCCCGACATGTTGAGCCTGAGCGGACCGATCAGCTCCTGTCGCTTCGGATCCTCGAACCGCTTGGCGATCTCCTTGGCAATCGGGATCGAGCGCGCATTGGCGAGATTGCAGTAGTCGAGCCCAGGGCAGCAGATCATGTCGCCTAAGAGATCGTTGTTACCAACGGCGAGCCCAACTCTCACGAGCGCGTCATACACCGCAACGAGATCGGCCCGCGCGACATGCGGCAGCACGAGATTCTGGGTGTAGTTGACGCGAAGCTCGTTGTGGCTGTAGCGCTCCGCCAAATCGGCGACCAGTTCCATCTCCTCGGACGTCGCATCGCCGGGCGTGCGGCCGGGCTGCTTCAGCGCGATCACGGCGATGCAGTAGCCGGGCACGCGGTGGGGACGGACATTGTTCTTGAGCCAATTGGCGAACGCGGGATCGGTGATCCGCCGCTGCTCCACCTTCTCGTCCACGATCGGCCCCGGAACGAGATCGGGCGGCGCAAAGTAAGACTGAATCCGGAGAAGCTCCGATTCCGGTAAATCGATCTCGTTTTTGCGTGGCGACGCGGCCCAATCCGCTTCGACTTCCTCGCGGAATTTATCGATGCCGAGCTGATTGACGAGGATCTTGATGCGCGCCTTGTTGAGATTGTCGCGGCGCCCATAGAGATTGTACACGCGCAGGATCGACTCGATGTAGGAGAGCAAGTGCCGCTTCTCCAGGAAGGGGCGAATCTCAAGACCGACATAGGGCGTGCGACCCATGCCGCCGCCGACAAACACGCGGAAGCCATTCTCGCTGTTTGGCCCCTTCACGATTTTCAGCCCGATGTCGTGGAACAAGACGGCGGCACGATCTTCGGCGGCACCGGTGATGGCGAATTTGAATTTGCGCGGCAGCCAGCTGAACTCCGGATGCACGGTCGACCACTGACGGATCACCTCGCACCAAGGACGCGGGTCCTCGAGCTCGTCGACGGCGGCACCAGCGAAGGGATCGGCCGTGACGTTGCGGAATGAATTGCCGCTGGTCTGAATGCAATGCATCTCGACATCGGCGAGCGCGTCCAAGATATCCGGCACGTCGACCAGCTTGATCCAATGATACTGGAGATTGGTGCGCGTAGTGAAATGGCCGTAGCCGCGATCCCATTTGCGCCCGATCATGGCGAGCTGGCGAAGTTGCCTTGGGCTGAGCACGCCATAGGGAATGGCGATGCGGAGCATGTAAGCGTGTAGCTGCAGATAGAGCCCGTTGCGTAGGCGCAAGGGACGGAACTCGTCCTCGGTCAGTTGGCCCGCGAGCCTGCGATCGACCTGATCTCTGAACTGGACCACGCGTTCGCGCACGAAAGCGTGGTCGAACTCGTCATAGCGGTACATCGTACCAGTCCTCGGTGAGCGTGGTGCGGTGCGAGGCGCGGATGCGCTCACGCACGGAGAGGGCATGGACGCCGCTGTCGTCGACGGCGACTTCCATGGGATAAACGGCGACGACCTTTCGCTCCTTCACGGCCTGCGCGGCGTCGGCCTCGAGCGCCTTGACCTCATCTTCGGTCTCGGCGCGGCGCGCATGCGCAATGTCCTCGGTCCAGCTGCCGTCGGTGGCGAGATAGACGACGATGCCGTCTGTGAGACGGTTGGCTGTGACGACGCTAGGCATAGAGACGCTTGACCTCCTCCAGCGCCAGGATGTCTTCGACCAGGCCGTGGGCCGGAAGACCCGCCACCTCGCCGAAGATGAGGACGGCGGGACTCTTGAGGCCGAGGCGGTCGGGGTTGGCGGCAAGGTCGGCGACGGTCGCGAGTACCCGGCGCTCATCATCGCGGCTTGCGTTCTCAATGGCGATCACGGGAAGCGAGGGGCTGAAGCCCGCCTCGAGCAACTTCTTGGCGATCGCGCCTGCGGTCGAGACGCCCATATAGACGAGCAGCGTGTTCTTGCCGCCAGAGAGCGCGGCAAGATCGAGATGCTTGAAGGAAGGCTCCTCGCCACCGGCCTCATGGCCCGACAGGAAGGTCACGGTGTGGGACACGTCGCGATGGGTGAGCGGGATTTGCAGGCTCGCCGCTGCGGCAATGCCTGCGGTCACACCGGGTACAATCTCGATGGCGATGCCGGCAGCGCGTAGGGCGTCGAGCTCCTCGCCGCCCCGGCCGAAGATGAAAGGATCGCCGCCCTTGAGCCGCACCACCGTCTGTCCGGCGCGCGCCCGCTCGATGAGGAGTTTATTGATCTCTTCCTGCGGCACACTGTGCGCGCTCTTGGCCTTGCCGACCGGAATCAGCTCGGCCTCGCGGCGTGCATGATCGAGCACGCCCTCGCCGACAAGGCGATCATAGAGAATGATGTCGGCGGCTTTGAGCGCACGCACCGCCTTCATGGTGAGAAGCTCGGGGTCGCCGGGGCCAGCGCCGACGAGAAGCACGCGGCCGCGCGCGCGTGGCTTGCCGGCTGCCTCGTCGATCGCATCTGCGATGAGCGCTCTCGCCTTGTCCTCATCGCCTTCGAGCATCGCCTCTGCGGCGGCGCCTTCGAACACGGCCTCCCAGAATTTCCGGCGCGGCGGACCTGATGGCAGCCTGTCGGCCACGGGCCCGCGGAACTCCGCTGCGAGTTTGGCGAGCGCATCAAGACGCGGGTGAAGCTCCTGCTCGAGCCAGGCGCGCAGGCGCTGAGCGAGCACTGGTGCGGCACCTGAGGTGCCGATGGCAACCGTGACCTCGCCGCGATCGACGATCGCCGGAAGCGCGAAGGTGCAAAGCTCCGGCCGGTCTGGGACATTGACCGGAACGCCGAGCGCACGGGCGATGGCCGAGACACGCGTATCTTCCTCTTTGTCCTCGTTGGCAGCAATCACGAGAGGCCGGCCGCGCAGTTGATCGATGCCCGGCCGCGCCGGGAGAAGCGATACCAGCTTCTGCTCGGCGAGGGCAGCAAGCTCGGGCACCACTCCGCCTGCAGCGACGTCGACGCTTGCCGCGCGCTTCAACAGAAGCCGCGCCTTCACCGCGGCAAGCTCGCCACCGCCGACCACAAGAGGCGGCTTGCCGTCGAAGCTCACAAGGATGGGGAAGGTCCGCATAGCGTTATCCTCCGACCACCATCCGCTCGGGCGGCGCATCGGCAAGACTCTCAGGCGCAAGCTCGACCTCAAGCCCGTCGAGCTCAGGCGTCATGATGATCTGGCAGCAGAGCCGCGAGCGCTCGTCGACCTGAAATGCGCCATCGAGCATCTCGAGCTCTTCGGCAGAGGGCGGCACGAGCTTGCCGACCCACTCCTCACCGACCCACACATGGCACGTAGCGCAGGCGCAGGCGCCGCCGCACTCGGCCTTGATGGGAATGCCCCAGTCTCGGATCACCTCCATGATTCGCCAGCCCTCCAGGGCTTCGAGCCGGTGTGTCGCGCCGTCTGGCATACGCACGGTGACGAACATGATCAGGCGACCTTGAGCAGGCGTTGCAGCTCCGACGACGAGGTCGTGTACTGGAAACGCAGGACTTTGTCGGGGTGCACATAGCGGTGCGCGGCTTGCGCCATCAGCGCCGCCTCGTGGAATCCGGAGAGGATCAGCTTGAGCTTGCCGGGATACGAATTGATGTCGCCGATGGCGAAAATCCCGGGCATGCTCGTCTCGAACTTCGCGGTGTCCACCGGAATCAGGTTCTCATGCAGGTTGATGCCGAAATCGGCGATCGGCCCAAGCTTCATGGTGAGACCGAAGAAGGGAAGAAGCGCATCGGTTGCGATGTCGAAGGTTGTGCCGTCGGGGCGCTTGACCACGACCGCGTCGAGCTTGCCGTCGCTTCCTTTGAGATCAGACGGCTGGCCGAGCTCGAATTTGACGAGCCCCTTTGCCTCGAGCGCGCGCATCTTGTTTACGGTGTCCGGCGCGGCGCGGAATTCAGGCCGGCGATGCACCAGCGTCAGTTTCTGCGCAATGGGCGCGAGGTTCACCGTCCAGTCGAGGGCCGAGTCACCGCCCCCGGCGATGACGACGCGCTTACCGCGAAACGCTTCGATTTTGCGCACGGCATAGAACACACCGGTGCCTTCGTAAGCCTCAATGCCTGGAATGGGCGGGCGCTTTGGCACGAAGCTGCCCCCGCCCGCGGCGATGACGATGACCGGCGCAATCAGCACACGACCAGCGTCGGTGTCGACGCGCCACTTGCCGTCGCTGGTCCGCGTCAATGCCGTAACCATCTCGCCAAGGTGGAACACGGGCTCGAAGGGCTTGATTTGCTCGAGCAGCCGGTCCGTCAGCTCCTGCCCGGTGCAGACCGGAATGCCGGGGATGTCATAGATAGGCTTCTCGGGATAAAGCTCCGCGCATTGGCCGCCGGGCTTGTCGAGAATGTCGATGACGTGAGCCTTGAGCCTTGCCAGCCCAAGCTGAAACACGGCAAACAGACCCACGGGGCCTGCGCCAATAATCACTACGTCGGTGGAAGCCTCGTTGGCCTGCATCGCTCGCCCGCCGAAAAATGGTCCACTTAATATGGGGAGTGTAATGAAAATCCATTCTCCGAGGAAGGCAATGGCCCGGAAAAGAAGAAAAATGGTTCCTGTGGAGCCAAAACAGTAGAATTTTTTTCTGCTTCGGGCACCATGCGGAATGCCGCGGTTAGGCAGCTCCTGGAAAACGGAAAATCGTTGCTCAGCCTATGGTGCGGGGTGCGCTGCTTTGCCCGCCCGGGGGCGGCTAGAGTCGTTCTTGACCAGCGCGTCCCTGATCTCCTGAAGCAATTCCACCTCGCGCGAAGGCGGCGGCTCGGTCGCTGGCTGTTCCTCCTGCTTGCGGCGGAGCTGGTTCATGGCCTTGACCACCATGAACAGGACGAAGGCGACGATGGTGAAGCTGATCACGCTATTGATGAACAGGCCGAAATTCATGGTCGGGGCCCCGGCTTGCCTCGCCTGGGCAAGCGAGTCGTAATGCTCCCCGTTCAGGGCGACGAACATGTTGGAGAAATCCATGCCGCCGGTGATGACCCCAATCGGCGGCATGATGATGTCGTCGACGAGCGATTTTACGATGGTCGAGAAGGCCGCGCCGATGATGATGCCGACCGCCATATCGACGACGTTGCCCCTGAGCGCGAATTCTTTGAATTCCTTCAGCATCGGCGCCCTCCTGTGAGCTGCCTGCGAAGCCAGTCACTACCATGCCACCTTTGAACGCCTATGGTGCTACCGAGTTTGCAACAAAGCCGCGACCTGATAACTCCTTGGCAAGCCTCTAAGGCAGGGGGAAGCGAAGTGGCGTCAGAGGCTCCCTTGAGCGACCGTCCGGCGCGCGACCGGCATCAGCTCCGCACCCTCCTTCTCGCCATCGCGATCCTGTCGACGGTTCTCCTCGCCGCCTTTCTCGCCATCGGCGCCGCGACATGGCTCAACCAGTATGGATTTCTGCACTTCCCGCTTGGCTTCTATCTGCTCGCGCAAGGGCTGCTCATCTTCATCGTGGTGGCGACATTCTGGTTCATCCGCCTACAGGATCGGCTCGACCAGACGCGTAGCGAAAACGAGGAGCTCGGCTAGGCGATGAGCGTTCACTCGCGGCCGCGCACGTCGAACCCGCATCTCGGCGCCTATTACGGGATCATCACCAGCGCGTTCGTGTCGCTCATACTCATGCTCGCCATGTTCGAGCAGCTCGGGGTTCGCCAGACGCTGCTCGCTGAAATTATGCTGCTCGCACCGCTTGCGCTCTATCTTCTCATCGCCGTCGGCTCGCGTACGCTAAACGTCGAGGACTTCTTCTGCTCCGGCCGTAGAGTGCCGCCGCTGTTCAACGGCTTCGTTCTCGCCGCGACTGCTGTCGGGGGCGTGGGCGTGCTCGCCTATACCGGCACCGTATTCTTCCTCGGCTTCGATGCCCTGGCGATCGGGCTCGGCTGGACCGCCGGCATGCTCATCGGCGGCGTTCTGTTCGTGCCCTATCTGCGCAAGGCAGGTTCCTACACGCTGCCGACTTTCTTCGGCCATCGCTTCCGTTCGCGCACGGTCCGCATGACGGTCGGCGTGATGCTGCTGCCGCCGGCTGCACTGCTGCTTGCCGCCGAGATGAAGGTCGCCGCTCTCATTGCCGTTCTCTTCCTCCCGGTCTCGTTCTCGCTCAGTGTCATCATGATCGCGGTGTTCATCGCCATAACGGCGATCCTCGGCGGCATGCGTTCCGTTACCTGGACAGGAAGCGCGGAGTTCATCGTCGGCGCCATCGGCCTTGTCGTGGTGGTGACAACTGTGTCGATCATGCTCACTAATATTCCGGCGCCGCAGCTCACCTACGCCGAGATGCTCTCGCCGTTGCACGATGCTGAGATCACCGCAGGCCTCACGCCAGTGCAGCCTGATGGGGCCGCATCTCCCTTACCCGCGCCCGCCCCCACGGCGAGCAGCAAGCCGTTCCAACAGTCCTTCGGTTCCCTAGGGGAGTTGGATTTCGCAACGTTGTTCCTTTGCCTTGCTCTAGGTACCGCCTCTTTGCCGAGCCTGCTCACCCGAAGCGGCGTGACACGTTCGATTTCCGACCAGCGGCGATCGACGGCGTGGGGAGTGCTGCTCGTGGCGCTGTTCGTAATGACCGCGCCGGCGATGGCCGCGTTCGCCAAGCTTATCCTCTTCAAGGGCATTACCCTCGCTCCTGCTTCGGACCTGCCTTCTTGGTTCACCGCACTTAGCCAGCAGCATCTCATCCAGGCTGGCGACGCCAACGGCGATGGCGCGATCGGCGCGCAAGAGCTGCTCGTCCCGCGCGACGGCATCGCTCTTGCGCTCCCGGCCGCGGCCGAGCTTCCCTACGTGCTGAGTGTGGTGATGGCCGCAGCCGCTATCGCGATTGCACTGTCCGCAGCAACCTCACACCTCTTCACCCTAGGCGCTAGCCTTGCCGAGGACGTTTACCGTGTGCTCGACCGGCGGCAGACGCTGCCGCGGCTCGGCGCGGCTTGGGCTGCCATTGCGGCCGCGGCCCTTGCCGCAGCCATGTTCCTAGTGATCGCCGACGTCGATCCACTCCGCGCGGCTCTGACCGCGTTTGCCTTTGCTGCCTCGACCTTCTTCCCCGCCCTGCTGCTCGCAATATGGTGGCCGCGCTGCACGGTTGCCGGAGCGCTCGCCGCAATGGGTATGGGATTCGGCGTCATGGTCGTTGAAGTCGTTTTGGGCGGCGGCTTCGCCGCCGGACAGACCATGCCCACCACTCCCGTCGCGAGCCTGGCCGGCATTGCTCTCGGCCTCGTTGCGGGCGTGGCCATAAGTCTTTATTGGCGGACTTCGTCCAAGGCCGAACTGACCTATTGCGA
>JBKOWI010000037.1:0-3629 GCA_046724315.1 Pseudomonadota bacterium
TCCTGACATCGCCACAACGTCGGCGCGGCGGCCATTGGCGAGAGGCAGCTCCGTGACAACACAGTGGCCGAGCGCGCGAAGTGCCCGGCACACGCCTCGTTGCAGTTCGGCTGCGACCTCCGATTGCCTCCCGTCGAAGGAGACGATGGGATCCTCGGCCTTGGCACCATATTCCAGCATCAAGACTCCTAAGAAAATCAAATCGCGCTCACGGAGTCGTGCATGGTTATTCATTTCGCCTGTCGGAACAAGCTGCTAAATCTCGCGTTGGGTGCGATTGCCGGAAGGGAGCCAGTGATGAGTGCGTGGAACGCCGTCCTCGCCGAGCCAACGCCAAGCACCCAATCGAATACGTCCATCTTACGCGATCGTCTGTTTCGGACGAGAACGCTGTCGACGGAAATTGCGCGGCCCCTGAGCGATGAGGACCAGGTCGTCCAGGTGATGGACGACGCGAGCCCTACCAAGTGGCATCTTGCGCACACCACCTGGTTCTTCGAGGCCTTCCTGCTGAAGCGCTTCCTTCCCGGCTACCAGGTGTTCGACGAGCGCTTCGAATATTGCTTCAACTCCTACTACGAGAGCGTGGGGCCGCGGCAGCCGCGGCCTAAGCGCGGTCTGCTCACGCGTCCCTCGGCGGAAGAGGTGCGTGCCTATCGCGCTGCGATCGATGAGGCGCTCGAGCGCTTGCTTGACCAGGCGCTTCAGCCCGAGGCGGCAGAGCTTATTGAGCTCGGCATCAATCACGAGCAGCAACACCAGGAGCTGCTGCTCACCGACATCTTGAGCCTGTTCGCGACAGAGCCGCTCAAGCCTGCCTATCGTTCAGCTCCTGCCGGTGTCGCCACAAGCGAAGCGACGCCTTTGAGCTTCCTTTCCTTCGACGGTGGCATCTTCGAAGTCGGGCATGACGGCAATGGCTTTGCTTATGACAATGAGAGTCCCCGTCACGAGGAGCTGATCCGCCCATTCAAGCTCGCAACGCGGTGCGTGACCAACGGGGAATGGATCGAATTCATCGAGGGTGGCGGCTATGTGACCCCAACGCTTTGGCTCGCCGACGGCTGGAATACGGTGAACAGTCAGGATTGGCAGGGGCCGCTTTATTTCGAGAAGGCCGAAGGCGGCTATATGCAGATGAGCCTGCTCGGTTTCCGCCCTGTGGATCTCGCCGCGCCTGTCACGCATGTGAGCTATTACGAGGCTGACGCCTTCGCCCGCTGGGCCGGTCATCGGCTGCCGACGGAATTCGAGTGGGAAATTGCCGCGGCGAGTGTGCCCCCCCAGGGCCGCACGCTCGGCCAAAATCATTTGCGCGCCATGCCAGCCAAGGCTGGCGCCACGCTTCAGCAGATGTTCGGCGACGTGTGGGAATGGACGGCAAGCGCTTATCTCCCCTATCCGGGCTTCAAGGCGGCGGCAGGCGCCGTTGGCGAGTACAACGGCAAGTTCATGGTGAATCAGTTCGTGCTCAGGGGCGGCTCCTGCGTGACGCCAGAGGGCCACGTGCGGGCGACCTACCGCAATTTCTTCTATCCGCATCAGCGCTGGCAGTTCATGGGCCTGCGTCTCGCCTCCTCCGCGTGATGGAGAGCGACATCTCCCTTCACGTCCCCTCCGATATCCCGGCGCATGCGCTCGGGCTCCACATTCAGGCGGATTTCGCCGCGGCCGTGCTCGCAGGCCTTGCGCGGACGCCGCGGAGCATCCCCTGCCGCTTCTTCTACGATGCGGCGGGATGCGAGCTGTTCGAGGAGATCGTCAAGCTCGAGGAATATTACCCGACGCGGGTCGAAGCCGCTCTGCTCGAAGTTCATGGCGCCGAAATCGCGAAGCTTGCCGGCGAGGGCCGTGTGCTGGTCGAGTTTGGATCTGGGTCGAGCCGGAAGACGAGCCTCCTGATTGGCGCTCTCGGAAACCTTCCCGCTTACATCCCCATCGACATCGCGGGCGAGAGCCTGAGGGAGGCCGCCGAGTGGCTTTTAGCCCGGCATGAAGAGCTCACGATCCTGCCGCTCATTGCCGACTTCACCAAGACGCGCGCATTGCCCAAGGCCGCGCAAGGCTATCGCAAGCTTGGCTTCTTCTCAGGTTCGACCATCGGCAATCTGACCCCTATCGAAGCGCAAGCCTTCCTGGCCAATGCCGCGAAGCTGCTCGGCCCGGGCAGCGTCTTTCTGATCGGTGTCGACCTCAAGAAGCCGACGTCGATTCTGCTTCCCGCCTATAACGATGCGCGCGGCGTGACCGGGGCGTTCAACCTCAATCTGCTCGCCCGGATCAACCGCGAGCTCGACGGCGAGTTCGACCTTAGCCGCTTCGCGCATGACGCCGTCTACAACGAGGCCCAGGGCCGCATCGAGATGTATCTCGTCAGCCTCGCGCGGCAGGCTGTTCACATTCTCGGGCGCACCTTCACGTTTGCCGATGGCGAGCGCATCCACACCGAGAACTCGCATAAATACACCGTGCCGGAGTTCCACGCGCTTGCTCGTACTTCAGGCTGGCAGCCGGTGAAGGCTTGGACCGACTCCGACAATCTCTTCAGTCTGCACCTACTTCGCTTCGACTGACCTAGCTCGGGATCTCCGCCGGTGGGAGAAGTGGGACTTAAGAGCCAGGATAGTGTATAATAAGCGTTGAACGCGCTCGCCCTCGGCCGATTGGCGTCAAGCCCGGCCTGATCGGCCCCGGGCCCTCGAACCGACAGTTCGGGAGGAGCGAGCATGACAAGCCGAGAGCACATCCGAAACCCCGTCGAGTGGACGGCAGACCAGCTATGGCTTGCGTCCCAGACCGTCGGTTCGCTGGGTCACTCGATACGAGGGAGCCGGGATATCCCGTTGCCCGCCGTCCGCCGGATCAATGCCGCTGATCTCAAAGACGTCTTGACGAAGGGGCTTGAGGATTTTGGCGCCTATCGGTCGGACGTTATTTTCATCTGTCTGATCTACCCGCTTGTCGGGCTCGCGCTGGCCTGGCTGACCTTCGGCTATCAGCTTCTGCCGCTCCTGTTTCCGCTTGCCTCTGGGTTTGCGCTTGTAGGTCCAATCGCAGCGGTCGGCCTCTATGAAATGAGCCGGCGCCGCGAGCAAGGCCATCGCATCAGCTGGATCGATGCCTTCGGTGTGGTCCGCTCGCCCGGATTCGGCGCGATCCTCGTGCTGGGATTGGTGCTGGTGGCGATCTTCCTGCTGTGGTTGCTTGCGGCCAGTGTGATCTACGGGCTCACCCTCGGCCCTGAGCCACCCGTCTCGATCGCCTCGTTTGTCCGCGACGTATTCACCACGAGCGCAGGCTGGACGATGATCGTAGTGGGAGTGGTAGTTGGATTCCTTTTCGCCTTGTTGGTGCTCGCGATCAGCGTGGTGTCGTTTCCGCTGCTGCTTGACCGCGACGTCGGTCTTTACAGCGCGGTATCGACCTCGGTTCGCGCAGTGGCGACCAACCCAGGCCCGATGGCGCTTTGGGGCCTGTTCGTGGCCGGTGGACTCGCCATCGGGATGCTACCCGCTTTTCTTGGTTTGATCGTCGTCCTGCCCGTGCTTGGCCACGCCACGTGGCACCTCTATCGAAAGGTGGTGCGCTGAAGCTGCACTAGGCCGTTCGCGGCTTGCCCGGCACGACGA
>JBKOWI010000204.1:0-10187 GCA_046724315.1 Pseudomonadota bacterium
AGCGCGGCGTCACCCCAGCCACCCGCGACGGCCTCGCCACGCTTTACCCCGAGCACGCGAAACGCTCCGCCGCTTAACGAGAATGACCTTGTCATGCCCGCGAAAGCGGGCATCCAGTAACCACCGGTCTTCGTGATATTCACCGCAGGTATTACTGGATCGCCCTGGCCTTCGCCCCGCCGAAGGGCTTTAAGGTGCCGAAGCAAGTTCGTGGCTTCGGCCCGCAGGCGGGTCAAGACGGGCGATGACTTGGAAATTGGGCGGAGGCCATGACCGACCAGGAGCTTCTTGCCACGGCGGGCGATTTCGCCATCGCCATCCTGCTCGGCGCGCTGATTGGCATCGAGCGCGAGAAGCGCAAGAGCGAGGATGACGACACCGGCCACGTCGCTGGCTTACGCACCTTCACATTGCTTGCTCTTTTGGGCGCCGTGGCCGGCTGGCTCGAGCGCGAGACCTCGGCGCCCTGGATCCTGGCTGCGGCCATCCTGATTGTCGGGGCCCTGGTTATCGTCGGCTACTTCATCAATGCCAAGCCGGGACCTGGTGACAAAGGGCTGACCACCGAGATTGCCGCGATGGTTGTGTTCCTGCTCGGCCCCATGGTGATGCTCGGCGACCAGGCGCTTGCCATTGGTCTCGGCGTGATCACCGCGGCGGTGCTCGCCTACAAGCAGCCGCTGCATGGCTTCGTCGAGAAGCTGGGTTGGGACGACGTCTATGCCGGCGTGCGGCTGCTGATCGCGACTTTCATCGCGCTGCCGCTTCTGCCGGACCGGGCCATCGACCCATGGGGCGCGCTCAACCCCTACAAGCTCTGGCTGCTCGTGATCCTGATCTCGAGCCTGTCGCTGGTCGGCTATGTGCTGACGCGCTGGCTCGGACCGACGCGGGGAGCGGCCCTCACCGGTTTGACCGGGGGACTCGTCTCATCCACGGCGGTCACACTTTCATTCTCGAAAGAAGCGCGCGAAAAGCCGCAAGAGGCGACCGCGCTCGCCTGCGGCATCCTGCTTTCCTGGATGGTGATGTTCGCGCGGGTCATCGTGCTGGTGGCGATCGTCAATCGTGCGCTGATGACCCATGTGCTGGTTCCGTTTGCGGTGATGGCTGTCATCGTCGGCGGCTGCGCAGCGTTTCTTTATTTTCGCGGCGGATCGCCCAAAGGCAAGCCTGCCAAAAGGAATTTCAAAGTCGAGAATCCGTTCAGCCTGATCGCCGCAGCGAAATTCGGCGCCCTGTTCGCGGTGGTTCTCCTCGTGACCAAGTTCGTGCAGGCGCATTTTCCGCCGAGCGGCCTCTACGCGGTCGCCGCGCTTGCCGGCCTGACCGATGTCGATGCCATCACGCTGTCGATGTCGGAGTTCGCCCAAAGCGGAGACGCACAGGTGGCGGTCATCGCCATCGTGATCGCGGCGCTTTCGAATACCCTGGTGAAATGCGGCATGGCCTTCGTGCTGGCTGGCCCTGCGCTCGGCAAGCCGCTTGCGGTCGCGACAGCCGCGACCCTCATCGCCGGGCTCGCCGCGGCTTTCTTCTTCCAGCCCTTCACGTCGTCCTAGCGGGACACTAGGTAAACACCATGCAGGTCGAAGTCTTTGCCCTCGCTGCTTTGGTCCTCGCGGTTGTGCTGCCAGCGTCCCCGGCGGCCGCGGCCGAGGTCAAGTATTTCAATGTGCCGCAGGGCGATCATCCCCACGATGTGGCGCCCGCTCCGGACGGGACGGTTTGGTACACGGGCCAGCGCGCCGGCGTGCTCGGCCGCCTCAATCCAGATACCGGACAGGTCGATCGCATTCCGCTAGGGGAGGGATCGGCGCCGCACGGCGTGATCATCGGCCCGGACGGCGCGGCGTGGATCACCGACTGCGGGCTCAACGCGATAGTTAGGGTCGATCCCGCCACGCACGAGGTGAAGACCTGGAAGCTTCCCAAGGACCGCGCCAACGCCAATCTCAACACCCCCGCATTCGACGGAAGCGGCCGCATCTGGTTCACCGGGCAGTCCGGTATTTATGGCCGGCTCGATCCCAAGACCGGCGAGATGCAGGTGTGGGATGCGCCGAAAGGCGTCGGCCCCTACGGCATCACTGCCACCCCTGACGGCGCAATCTATTATGTCTCTCTGGCCGGAAGCTTCCTCGGCAAGCCCGATCTCGATACCGGCAAGACTACCGTGATCGAGCCGAAGTCGCCGGGCGTCGGCACGCGGCGGGTGTGGTCAGACTCGAAGGGTCGGCTGTGGGTGAGCGAGTGGAACGCCGGCAATCTCAGCGTCTACGACCCGGCGGCCTCGAGCTGGGAGGTTTACAAGCTGCCGGGCGAAGCGCCGCACGCTTACGCGGTCTATGTCGACGGCAAGGACAAGGTGTGGGTCAGCGACTTTGGCGCCAACGCCGTCCTCAAGTTCGATCCTGAGACCAAGAGCTTCGCGAGCTTTCCGAGCGACAAGCCGGATGCCGCGGTGCGCCAGCTCAACGGACGCCCAGGCGAAGTGTGGGGCGCCGAGTCCGGCACTGACCGCCTCGTGGTGATCCGCACGGGCGACAAGCAGGCGAAAGACTAGCCGGCCAGCGCGGCAACCACCACGAAGCCAGACAGCGCGGCGATGGTCAAAGGCACGAGCCAGAGCGCGTAGCGGAGATCATGCCGGGCGCTGACGCGGCGAGTGGCAAGCCGCGTCCAGACGCCCGGCGCTGCTTCTGCTCTCTCTTCGGCGTCCTTGGGCTGTGCGCTCGCGGCCTGATGCAGTGCCGTCGTGTGCTTCTCGTGCCATTTCGGGCCGGGCCCGCGCATATAGTGGCGCTCGGGATGGTATGACTTGCGGAAGGTTCCCACCTTACTCCCTCACCGAAAGAAGCCCCGTAACCGCGAGAGAATGCAGGCAAATATGTTGCAAATCCGTAAGGAAGCGTGGCGGGAAGGAGATCATCTCTCGGGTCGGCAGAAATTGCGTTTGCTGATGATCGGGAGATGGGGATTCCGGGCTTGCAGCAAAAGTCCATTCCTGCAAGAACGCGCGCCATGAAAAGCCAATGGAACGACGCCGCGGCCCAGGAGCTGGTCGCCGCCTATGCTGCCAAGGGCGTCGGCCCCGACATTGCGCTTAGGGTCTACACCACGCGCCTGCTCGGCCGCGATCCTCTGCTCGTGCTGCATGGCGGGGGCAACACCTCGGTCAAGACGCGCGCCAGCGACGATCTCGGCGTCGAGCACGAGGTGATCGCGGTTAAAGGCTCCGGCGCCGACATGGCCGACATCGAGCCTTGGGGTTTGCCTGCGGTGAAGCTAGGGCCGTTGCGCGAGCTCCGCGCGCTCGATGAGCTGTCGGACGAGGCTATGGTTAACGTGCAGCGGCTCAACCTGCTCGATTCCTCGGCGCCGAACCCTTCAGTTGAGACCCTGCTGCACGCCTTCCTGCCGCACAAATTCGTGGATCACACGCACGCCGCTTCCGTGCTCTCGCTTGTCGATCAGCCTGACGGGGAGGCTTTGGCGCGCGAGGTTTATGACGGCCGCATGGGGATCGTGCCCTATATCGCGCCGGGCTTCGGGCTCGCCAAGGAGGCGGCCCAGGTGTTCGAGGAGAGGCCCGACGTCGAAGGCCTGATCCTGCACAAGCACGGCATCTTCACCTTCGGCGAGACGGCCCGCGAGGCCTATGAGCGCATGATCGAGATGGTGTCGCTCGCCGAGAGCCGCCTGCGCCAAGGCCGGCCCATCGTGTTCCCGGTGCGGAAGCTCGCGAGTGCTACGGCGAAGGCTTCCGAGATTGCGCCGATCATCCGCGGAGCCTGTGCGATTAAGCAGCACGGAAAAGAGCCAATACGCTTCATCGCCGACTTCCGCACCGGTCCGGAGATCCTCGCTTACGTGAATGGCGAGGAGCTTGCGTCCTATAGTCAGCGCGGGGTGGTGACACCCGACCACATCATTCGCACCAAAAACAAGCCCCTGGTTGTGCCGCAGCCTGAAGCCGGCAGGCTCGATGAGTTTGCCCATGCTGTGCAGGAAGGCGTGGCGCAGTTCACCGCCGAGTACGATGCCTATTTCACGAGAGAGAACGAAGCCGCCGGCAACACCAAGAGCAAGCTCGATGCAAGTCCGCGCGTCGTGCTGGTGCCGGGCGTCGGCCTATTCGGGCTCGGCCGCACCGCCAAGGACGCAGCGATTGCCGCTGACCTCGCCAAGAACACCGTCAAAGTGGTCACGGACGCCGAGGCGATCGGGCGCTACGAGCCCCTGCCCGAGAGCGACCTGTTCGCGCTTGAATATTGGAGCCTCGAACAGGCCAAGCTTAAGGGCGCCGTGGTCAAGCCTCTCACCGGACAGGTCGCGTTCGTCACCGGCGCCGGCGCAATCGGCGCCACTACGGCACGCGCTCTCGCCGCGGAGGGCGCCGCCGTGGCGATCCTCGACATCGATGGCGAAGCTGCCAAGAAGGCCGCGGCGGACGTCAAGGGCCTTGGCATGCAGTGCGACGTGACCAAGCCCGAGCAGGTGCGGGCTGCGTTTACCGCTACCTTGGAGCGCTTCGGCGGCGTCGACATCGTAGTATCCAATGCCGGCGCGGCGTGGCAGGGCCGCATCGGCGACGTCTCCGACGAGCTGCTCCGCAAGAGCTTCGAGCTCAACTTCTTCGCCCATCAGACCGTGGCGCAGGAAGCCGTGACGATCATGCTGAAGCAAGGCACCGGCGGCGCGCTCCTGTTCAATCTCTCAAAGCAGGCGGTGAACCCCGGCGCGAATTTCGGTCCTTACGGTTTGCCCAAGGCCGCGACCATGCTGCTCATGCGCCAATACGCTCTCGACTACGGCGCCGACGGCATCCGCTCGAACGGCGTCAATGCCGATCGCATCAGGAGCGGGCTCTTGACCGACGCGATGATCGCGGCGCGGGCGAAGGCGCGTGGCGTGACCGAGGCGGAATATATGAGCGGCAATCTGCTCAATCGCGAGGTGCTCGCCGAGGACGTGGCCCAAGCCTTCGTCGCGCTCGCCAAGGCGCGCAAGACCACCGGCCATATCGAGACGGTCGACGGGGGCAACATCGCCGCTGCGCTGCGCTAGACTGTCTCTGCTCGGCACACATGGCTAGTCCGGGCGCAAGCTCGGAGGCGCTGCCATGACCGCAACCAAACAGGTCTCAGTGGACCGGCGCGATTTCGTCTGTGGGGGCGGCGGCGCTGTCTTGAACACCATGCTCGCGGCGCTGCTTGGCGATGCAAAGCCGGCGCGAGCCGCCCCGATCTTCGGTCCCGTACCTGAGGTCGACCGCGTCACCGTCAGCGTGATTGTCGACAACTATCAGTTCGCCGTCGCACCAAACGCGAAGGTGGGCAGCGTCGACATCCGGCGCTTCGGCTGGGGGCTCAGCGATAAACCGCCGAGCAAGACCCTGATCAGCGAGTTCGGCCTCTCGCTGCACGTCGAGTCGCAACGCCGAGAGGAACGGAGACGCGTTCTCGTGGATTTCGGTTTCACGCCCGAGGCTTTGGTCAACAACCTTGATTTGTTGGAGATCGATCCTGGTGCGCTCGACGCACTCGTTCTGAGCCATGGCCATTACGACCATTTCGGCGGTTTGGTCGGTTTCTTGCGCCAGAACAACTCCAACTTGAAAGCAAAGCTTCCGTTCTATGTCGGCGGCGAGGAGTGCTTCTGTTCCCGTGAGTGGATCGGACCGCCCATGCCGGGGAACTTTGGTGCACTGGACCGCAAAGCTTTGAGGGACGCCGATCTCGAAGTGACGTTTGCCGAAGGACCGGCGCTTGTTGCCGACCACGGTTTTGCCAGCGGTCAAATTGGGCTGACGAGTTTTGAGAAAGTGCTTTCGCCAACGACCATGAAAATCGGCGTGGAGGACGGAATCGGCTGCTTTCCCGATCAGTTCGTCGCGGAGGAGCGCGCCAAGGTCGTAGTGCCCGATCAATTCCGCCATGAGATCGCGACCTCCTTCAATCTGAAGGGGCGCGGACTGGTCATCTTGACGTCGTGCAGCCATCGCGGCGTGGTCAATACGGTAAAGCAGGCACAAGCGGTTTCAGGCGTGCAAAAAGTCCACGCGGTCATCGGAGGATTTCACCTCGCGCCTTATGGCGAGGACTATGTGCGCCAAACCGTGATCTCGCTTAAGGAAATCGACCCCGACTGCGTGATCCCGATGCATTGCACCGGGGAGTCCTTCTACGACATCGCCAAAGCCGAGTTGCCGGACAAGCTCCTGCGCGCCGACACGGGAACGCGTTTTGTGTTCGATGCATGAACAACACGGCGGGCTCCCTATCAATCCCGCATTTGCGATAAGGTCGTCCGCTGCTCGGACGTGATGATAGGAGGAAGGGTTCTCGCTTGGGGCGCATCGCACGCATCTTCCTGGCCGGGCTTCTCGTGCTCTTGCCCATCCTCGTCACCTTGACCGTGACGGTATGGCTCGCGCAGCTCCTGAAAGCCTATGCAGGACCCAACAGCCTGATCGGCAGGCTTATCGTGCTGCTTGGGCTCAATCTCGTCTCGTCGGAGGTTGGCGCCTACTTTCTCGGCTTCCTCATCATTCTCGGCTGCATCTTCCTGCTTGGGCTCGTGGTCGAGACCAAGCTGTGGCCTCTAGTGCAGACCGGACTAGATACGCTGATCAGCCGCATCCCGCTCGTTTCCAACGTCTATGATCTGTCGAAGCGCTTCGTCGCCATCGTCGACCGCGGCGGCAACAAGGATAGCCTGCAAAGCATGCGCCCGGTGTGGTGCTTCTTCGGCGGGGAGGGTGGCGCCGCGGTGCTCGGCCTGATGCCGTCGCCGGACCCGGTCAAGATCGGCGAGCACGACTATGTTGGATTGCTGGTCCCTTCGGCGCCGGTCCCGTTCGGCGGCGCTCTGATCTACGTGCCGGCCGACTGGGTGAAGCCTGCCGACGGCGGCGTCGAGCGGCTGATGAACGTCTATGTGTCGATGGGCGTCACCCCGCCAATATCCATGCCGGCGCTTGGGGATGCCCGCACTGGGGCTTCCCTGAAGCCCGCGCGTGCCTCGCAGCGAAAACCCAAGGCGGCGAAGCCGGGCGAGGGCGGAGGCTAGCCGCTCTCGTCGCCGCTCTATTGAGTTTCGAGTTCTCCAAGTGTGCATATTTGATCGGCAACGCTTGGAACGGGTGCACTCCGGGTGCGTTCATCGCACGCCAATCGTCGACGATTGGATAAGGAGGAACCTCATGAAAAAGTATCTCGTTGTGGCCGCTCTCGCCGTTGCTGTCGTCACGCCTGCACTTGCTGCGGACTATTACGTCGCATTGCGGGTAGGCGGTGGCGGATGTGAGGTCATGACCAGCCAACCCACGGATACGAAAAAATACAAGATGATGGGTAAGTACAGCTCAGAGGCCGACGCCAAGGCGGCCATGGCCAAGATGGCTGAGTGCAAGTAATTGACATTCGATTTGATTGAGCGAAGGGGGCCGTTCGCGGCCCCCTTTTCATTACGCTAGGCTCAAGTCGCGAAGCGGAAATGCAGGACGTCGCCGTCCTTCACCACGTAATCCTTCCCCTCGAGCCTGAGCTTTCCGGCGTCGCGCGCGCCGGCCTCCCCTGAGAGTGCCACATAGTCGTCATAGGCGATGGTCTCGGCGCGAATGAAGCCCTTCTCGAAATCGGTGTGGATCACGCCGGCGGCCTGCGGCGCGCGGGTCCCCTCGGGCACTGTCCAGGCGCGGGCTTCCTTGGGACCTGCCGTGAAATAGGTGATCAGTCCCAACAGCCTATAGCCTTCATTGATGAGGCGGTTGAGGCCGGGCTCCTGCAAGCCGAGATCAGCCAAATAAGCTTGCCGCTCGTCTGGCGGCAGCTCGGCAAGCTCCGCCTCGATCTTGGCCGAGATGATGACGCAGCCCGCGCCTTCGGCCTTGGCCAGCGCCTCCACGCGCGCGGAATGGACGTTGCCGGTCGCGGCCGAAGCTTCATCGACATTGCAGACATAGAGCACGGGCTTGGCGGTGAGCAGGCCAAGAGTCCTGAACTCGGCCCGCTCGTCTTCCTCGATCGCGGCGAGGCGGGCGGGCTTGCCCTCGCGCAAGAGGACAAGGGCGCGCTCGAGCAGTGCTAGCGTCTTTTTCGCCTCCTTGTCCTGACCGCGGATCTTCTTCTCCTGAATCGGCACACGCCGTTCGAGACTGTCGAGGTCTGCGAGCATCAGCTCGGTCTCGATGGTCTCGGCGTCGGCGATCGGATCGACGCGGCCTTCGACATGCACCACATCGTTGTCCTCGAAGCAGCGCAGCACATAGGCGATGGCGTCGACTTCGCGAATATGGGCGAGGAACTGGTTGCCGAGCCCTTCGCCTTGCGAGGCGCCGCGCACCAGCCCCGCGATGTCGACGAAAGTGAGTCGGGTCGGCACGATCTGCGCCGACTTGGCGATGGTCGCGAGCCTGTCGAGGCGCGGATCCGGCACCGGCACCTCGCCGACATTTGGCTCGATGGTGCAGAAGGGATAGTTGGCGGCCTGCGCCGCTGCGCTCTCGGTCAGCGCATTGAACAGTGTGGACTTGCCGACATTGGGCAGCCCGACGATGCCGCATTTGAATCCCATTATCTCAGTCCGTCATCTTGCTTGTCATCGCCCGGCTTGACTGGGCGATCCAGGAACCACCGCCTGACTTCATTTTGCGAGGATCGTGGTTTACTGGATGCCTGCTTGCGCGGGCATGACAATGTTGTTGTCACGAGCCGAACCAGCGGCGGAGCTTGCCGGCAAGCGTGCCCTCGGCCACTGGCTGCTCATCCTTCTTCTCGGAAGTTTCCTTGCGTCGTGGCGCGGGCTTCTTCGGAGACTCTTCCTGCTCGGTCTCTGCCTCAGCTTCGCCCTGCATCGCATAGGCGACCCGCGACTGGAACTTATCGTTGGCGCCTTGCCCAAGGTAAGGAGCCTCCTCGGCGATGGCGCCGAGCAGCGGCTCGAGCCAGTCGAGCTCGGCCTTGGTAAAGTTCTGAAGCACATGGTTGGTGACCAGCGCCTTGTTGCCGGGATGGCCGATACCGAAGCGCACGCGCACATAGTCGTTGCCGATATGGGCGGTGAGCGACTTCAGCCCATTATGGCCGGCAACGCCGCCGCCCACCTTCACGCGCACTTTGCCCTGCGCAAGGTCGAGCTCGTCGTGAAAGGCGATAACGTCGCTGAGGTCGAGCTTGTAGAAGCGCACCGCCTCGCCGACCGCGCGACCCGACTCGTTCATGAAAGTCTGCGGCTTGAACAGAAGCACCTGCTCCCCGCCGAGCTTGCCTTCGGAAGCGAGGCCCGAGAAGCGCTTGCGCCAGGCCGGGAAGTCGTGCGCTGCGGCAATCGCGTCGACCGCCATGAAGCCCACATTGTGGCGGTTGAGCGCATATTGCGCCCCCGGATTGCCGAGGCCGACAAAGAGCTTCATCGCATCATCCTGATCGAAACGTGCGGGGCGCGCCGCCCTGGAAGATATCGCCCGCGACGTGAAGAAGTTATTTCTTCTTCTCGTCCTTCTTCTTTTCTTCCTTGGGCTTCTCTTCGGCGGCGGCCTCGGCGGGAGCGGCAGCCTCCGTGCCCTCGGCGCCGGGTACAGCAGCCTCAGCAGCGGCGGCAGCGCCAGGAACGGGCTCTTCAGCCGCGCGCCCGACGATGGTGGCCACGGTGAAGTCGCGCTCCGTGACAGTCGGGCGCACGTTGGGCGGCAAATTGATCGCCGAGATGTGGATCGAGTTGCCGATCTCGAGTCCGGTCAGGTCGACATCGAAGTGGTCGGGGATGGCATCGGCCGGGCAGCGCACGGGAATCTCATGGCGTACGATGTTGAGCACGCCGCCGCGCTTCAGGCCGGGAGATGCCGCCTCGTTGAGAAAGCGCACCGGCACATCGACCGTGACCAGGGCATCCTTGCTGACCCGCAGGAAGTCGACATGGATGGGAAAGTCGCGCACCGGGTCGAGCTGCACGCCGCGCGGGATCACCCGCGTCTTGGTGCCCTCGACATCGAGGGTGAAGATGGTGCTCTGGAAATGGCCGGTAAGGAGCTGCTGAGAGATCGCGAGGTACTCCACCGAGATGCTCTCGGGCTCCTTTTTGTCGCCGTAGAGGCTCCCCGGAATGCGGCCCTCGCGGCGTGCGGCGCGCGCTCCGCCCTTGCCCAAGCGCTGCCTCGCCCATGCCTTGAGTTCGGTCGTTTC
>JBKOWI010000202.1:0-4029 GCA_046724315.1 Pseudomonadota bacterium
TGCGATGGTGCAAACGAGCGCGTAGAGCCGCGCCTTGTGCGGCTGCGCGAGGGCCATGGGCACGAGCACCACGTCGGGCGGAATGGGGAAAAACGAGCTTTCGGCAAAAGAAACGGCGGCAAGCGTGGGGAGCGCCTGAGGGCTCTCTGAAAGAGCGATCACCTTGTCATAGAGCCGCTTCAGCATGGGCTTTTGCTTACCGGGCGACCGCGCCATTGTCCATCTCGTAGGCCAACGCCCGGTTGACCTGACTGCAGGCTTATCCCATGTTTCCGGCGCAAAGCCCCAGTGGCGGAATTGGTAGACGCGGCAGACTCAAAATCTGTTGCTCGCAAGAGCGTGCTGGTTCGAGTCCGGCCTGGGGCACCATTCCCGACAATCGATGGCAGGGAGAAGGAGAGATGAGGGCAGCCCGGCTTCTTCTCCTTGGTTTGCTGTTCGTGAGCAACCCCGCTTTGGCGGGAACCGCGAGTGGGAGCGGCGCATTGGCGCTCGCGGCGCTGGTCGGCAACGTCTCCCCTAGTCTTAGCGCGGTGGAAAAGAGCGGGCTCATGAAGCTTCTCGACGGCAAGATCGACTTCAGCTTTCCGGCCGGGAAGACCATTACCGTCGTGGCGGAAAAGGTTACCTGCCGAGCAGGCAACGTGGACATCGCGTCGCACTCTTGCGACCTCTCCTTCGGCGGTCAGGTTGTTTCTTTGACCGGACGAAGCGCGCACGAGCTGTTCGCTACTCTTGAAGAGAACGGCGTCGAGCCCGGCGGCGCGGCAGGCTCGATCTTCGAGGCCGTCTCGAACCTGAAATGCACCATTGATCCGAACGAAGTGAAGCAGAGAGCGGGCGGCGGCGCCGAGTGCCAATATGCACCAGCCGATTAAATCTCCCGGCGAGGATTTGGCGAACGGGGGTCTCAAGCTCGACCGCGAGACGGAAGCGCTGCTTTATTGGGCGTCGTCCTCGACTTCGACGCCGCTCTGGCATCTCAGCCCCGAGGCCGCGCGTAACGACTATCGCCGCGGCCTCGCTAAAACCGAAATCGTGCCGCCGGAAGTCGGAGAGACAAGCGATTTCGATGTACCGAGTGATGCCGGAGCATTGAGGCTACGGAAATACATTCCCGCTGATCCCAATATCGATGCCGAAGCAGCAATCCTGTTCGTGCATGGCGGCGGTTGCGTGATCGGCGATCTCGAGACGCATGACGTGTTCTGCCGCGCGCTCTGCCACGACACGCGCGCGACGGTACTCTCGCTCGATTACCGGCTTGCGCCAGAGCATCCGTTCCCCGCGGCAGTGGAGGACACCGTCGCCGCGCTCGAATGGCTGTCGCACGAAGCGCGCGCGCTTGGCCTCGATCCTGCGCGTATTGCCGTTGCCGGCGACAGCGCGGGAGGCGGCTTGGCGGCCGTCGCGCTGCATGAGACCAAGGGCAAGCTTGCCGCCCCTGTGCGCGGCCAGGCTCTGATCTATCCCGCGCTCGACTTGCGCGGCCGGCTGCCCTCGCGGAAAGAGCTCGCCGACCAGTTTCCCATCCCGCGTGATATGATCGACTGGTTCTTCGATCACTATTTCGGCAACGCCTGGCCATTCACGGACCCGCGCGCTATCCCGTCGCTTTATGAGGATTACACAGGATTGCCGCCGGCCCTCGTCATTACTGCTGGCTACGATCCCCTGCGCGACGAGGGCGCCGAATATGCCGAGACGCTCGCGGCCGCTGGCGTTCCCGTCGATTACGAATGCTGTGAGGGAACCGTCCACGGGTTCATGAATATGGGCCGCGTGCTGCGCCGCGCGCACGGGAAGACACGCCGCCGTATCGCGAGCTGGCTGGCGGAGCGCCTGCGCAAGGCATAGAACGGGACCGGATAGAGGGAGGTTTTTCTGGTGGACGCCCTGTCCGACGTTCTTGCCGCCATCAGGCTGGATGGCGCGGTCTATATCAAAGCCGAGTTCAAGGCGCCGTGGTGTGTCGAGACGCAATACGGCCTGCATACGGCGGCGACCCGCCTGCCGCGCGCGGACCACATCGTATTCTTCCATCTTCTCACTGACGGCTCGTGCAAAGCCCGGCTCGTGGACGGCAACGAGGAGGTCGAGGTCGCAGCCGGCGATCTGCTCCTGTGATAACCGCCATCTGCTCGGCAGCGATCTTATGCTGTCGCCTGCACCGGTCGGCTCAGAGGCGATTGAAGGCCTGATCGAGATGCGCTGGGGCGGCGACGGCGAAGCGACGCGGTTCATCTGCGGCTATCTGGCCTGCGATCGTCGCGCCTGCCGGGCGCTGCTCGGACCTCTGCCGGCGATGCTACGCATACCACTCGGCGACATCTCGAAAAGCGGCTGGCTCGGCGATCTGCTTCACATTGGCGTGCAGGAATCGCTCGCCAAGCGGCCGGGCTCCCAGTCGTTGCTCGCAAAGCTTTCGGAACTTGCTTTCATCGAAGCGTTGCGCCGCTATGCGCAGTCGAGGCCGCCCGATCTCAAAGGCTGGCTTGCGGGATTGCAGGATCCACATGTCGGCCGCGCACTCGCTCTACTGCATGGCGATCCGAAGCGCGCCTGGACGGTTGATGAGCTTGCCCGCGCGGTGGCATTGTCACGCTCGGCGCTTGCCGAGCGCTTCACCGAGATGATCGGTTCGCCGCCGATACAGTATTTGACCCAGTGGAGGCTTACGCTTGCGGCGCAGGCGCTGCGCTCCGGTAGCGACGGCATTGCGCGCATCGCCGAGAGCAGCGGCTATGACTCCGAGGCCGCCTTCACCCGCGCATTCAAGCGCGAATTTGGCGTGCCGCCGAGCGTGTGGCGCAAGAAAGAAGAGAGCGGCGCGGCGGGAACTTCCGCCGGCCGCCCCGCTTCAACCTAAGACGATCTGCCCGATCAGGCGGCTTTGCTGGCTTGCATCGCCCGCACGTCGGCCGTGGTCAGCGGCTTGCCGCCGAGCGCCCAGTGGCCGCTCTTCACCTCGTCGATCACCACCCAAGTGACCTGACGCATGGCCTCGCCCTCGATCGCGACCATGGCGTCGGTGAGCTTTGTCACCATCTGCTTCTTCTGACTCTCGTTGAACACGCCCTCGATGAGCTTCACGTTGATAAGCGGCATGACAGTCTCCTTTCCTCGGCGCGAGGCATTCAGGCCACGCGACGTGGCGCGGGATTTATTGGCTGGGGGCATTCGGTTGAATGGCCGAGACGCCGCTGTTCTTGACCGAGACGCCAAAACTGATTAGCGCTGCCCCGCGCTTTGCGGAGGTGAGACGATGCTCAGGCTCACGGATTGCATTCGGACAACCGTCTGCCTTGTTTTCGCAGGCGTATATGCGAGCGCGGCGGCCGAGGCGCCCAAGGCGACGCCGAAAATCGAAGGCAACACGATCGAGGGCGTGCGCAACGCGCGCTATTGCGAGATCATCCCGATCGTCCGCGACGGACTGCACCTCACCGCCACAGTGTACAACATGCTCGGCCTCAACGACTGCCCGGCGCAGATTTGGGACAGCATCACCGAGGACACCATAAAGCAGCGCTTCGGCGCCGTCACCGTCCTGCTCAAGGCCCGCGCTAGTTCCTGATGGACTCGATCACGGCATCAGGTTCGACCAAGGCCGGCGAAAAAATCGAAGCTGGCGGACTCGAATTGACCGCCACCATCGATGTCGGGCTTCTCGATCTGTTGCACCGGCCCTATCGCGAGCAGACCATCAATCGCGACACGGTGTATCGCTTCAAGGCCGGATTGCCTGTGCATATGCTGGAAGCGTCGGACGGCAGCCGCTACGCGATGCAAGCTTATTTACAAATCGTGGATACGACACTCACATACGACCAGTTGGATGCTCTCGGCAGCAAACTGAAACTGCCTTCGGGCTGGCGTTACACGACAACCACTCCTGACCAGGACCTCGTGCTCGGTGCGCAAGGCGAGGCGACCGTCATTCAGGACGATTTCGACAACACCTATCAGAAGCTCGATTGAGACGCTGCGTCTGCTTTAGGCTCTACCGATTTTGCCGATGCAGCCCGA
>JBKOWI010000111.1:0-3129 GCA_046724315.1 Pseudomonadota bacterium
TGCGGGATCACTTTGGCTCGGCACTGCAGCGCGGCGCACGGGTCCAATCTGTAGCAGCACGCGCATCGGTTTAACGCGGGAAATCCATCGCAAGCGTCGGTTTTTCGAGAGCGGCAATCCGTATGTAAGCGGACCGAGGTCTTGATCTGATAAGAAAGGGGGAAGTCATGGCGTGGCCTCTCCATCGCCGCCCATCACGCGGCGGCCTGCTCAGCGGCGCGGGCCGGGACTTGCGCGAGCAGCGGGCCGAGGCCTTCGGCCATGGTCGGGTGGGTCAAGACGGCGTCGCGCAGCCGCGTATAGGGCAGGTCGGCGAGCATCGCCGTCTCCATCACCGCCATGACCTCGCCGGCCTCTGGCCCGATCATGGTGAAGCCGAGAATGCTATCGTCGGCCTCGTCCACCAGGACCTTCATGAAGCCTTGCATCTCCATGATCGCCTGCGCCCGCAGCACGCCGTTCATCGGCAGCTTGGCGACGCGCGCCTTAACGTTCTGGCGCTCAGCGTCGCGCTCACTCAAGCCCACATGGGCAAGCGGCGGCTCAGTGAACATGCAGTAGGGGATCAGCCGGTCGTTCGCGCTGCGCTTTCCGCCGGCAAGATTGTCCCTGACGATGCGGAAGTCGTCCTCGGAGATATGCGTGAATTGCGGGCTGCCGGCGCATTCGCCGAGCGCCCAGACGCTCGGGGCGCTTGTCTCGAGCCGCTCGTTGACGCGAACATAGCCACGCTCGTTCAACTCGACGCCGGCCACTTCGAGGCCGATGCCTGCGGTGTTCGGGATGCGTCCCGTCGCGACCAGGATGTGGCTACCATCGAGAGTGCGTTCGCCCGAGGGCGTGCGCACGACCAGGCTCGCCTCCTCTCCGGATCGGCCACTCACCCTGAGGACCTCGGTATTCAGCAGAATGTCGATTCGTTCCTCACTGAGAATTTGCTGTATCTCTTCAGCAACGTCACGGTCTTCGCGACTCATGAGCTGGGAGCCGTGTTCGATGATGGTCACCCGGCTGCCGAAGCGGCGATAGGCTTGCGCGAGCTCAAGACCGACATAGCCGCCGCCAAGCACGATCAGATGCCGCGGCAAGTCATCGAGCTCGAGAGCCTCGATATGCGTGAGCGGCTTGGCGGCTGTTAGCCCGGGAACGTCCGGAATTGCCGCGTGCGTGCCGACATTGATGAACACCTTGTCGCCGGAAAGAAGGCGGGTGCCGCCATCATTGAGGGTGACTTCGAGAGTCTTCGGCGCCACGAAACGCGCAGCCCCCATGATCAACTCGGCGCCGCTCTCCTTGTAGTTACGCAGATGCGCGGCCACCTGGGCCTCGACCATCTTGCGCTTGCGCTCGCGGACGACAGCCATGTCGATCACGACCGGACCGGTGGTCATGCCGAACTCGGCGGCGTGGCGCACGAAATGCGCAGCCGTCGCGCTCCAGATCTCGTTCTTGCTGGGCATGCAGGCGATGTTCGGACAGGAGCCCCCGACCCATTTGCGCTCCACCACGGCGGTTCGTCGCCCCGCCCCCGCCATATGCCAAGCGATGAGCTTGCCTGCCGTTCCGCTGCCAAGCACCAGGACTTCGAATTGTTCCGGTTGGGACATGGCTTCCTCCGCTTGTGATTTCCCATAACAGGCAGCACGTTTCCCGAAGAAACTCGCCCCCCATTGCTCAGGTTCGCGCGTTATTGCGGCAATCGTGCAAACCAACTAGACCAACCGCCATGGTCAGCCTTGCCAATCCGACGCGTTTCCTGAGCCTCGTCGACCGCATCGTCCCGTGGCTCGCGGCAGTGACGCTTATCCTGCTCGGAATTGGGCTGTACCTCGCGTTCTTCGTAGCCCCGCCCGACTATCAGCAGGGCGAGACGGTCAAGATCATGTTCATCCATGTGCCGGCCGCCTGGCTTGGCATGTTCGGCTATGTGCTGATCGCGGTCGCGGCGCTCGGCACGCTGATCTGGCGCCATCCGCTGGCCGACGTTGCGGCCAAGACCGCCGCTCCGATCGGCGCCACATTCACCTTCGTCGCGCTCGTCACCGGCTCGCTGTGGGGCAAGCCGATGTGGGGCACCTATTGGGTGTGGGACGCGCGGCTCACCTCGGTGCTCGTGCTGTTCCTGCTCTATCTCGGGCTGCTCGCGCTATGGCAGGCGATCGAGGAGCCCGGCCGCGCCGGACGCGCCGCGGCGATCCTAGCGCTGGTCGGCGCGGTCAACGTGCCGATCATCCATTACTCGGTCGTGTGGTGGAACACGCTGCATCAGCCGGCGAGCGTGTTCCGTGTTGGAGGTCCGTCCATCGATCCGTCCCTGCTCGCGCCGCTTCTCGTCATGGCCCTTGCTTTCACGCTCCTCTTCATCCTGCTTCATCTGATTTCCATGCGCGCAGAGATTTTGCGGCGGCGCGTGCGCGCGTTGCAGCAAACGCAAGTCGAGCGCGCGGCTCTAGTGGAAGTCTAGGCGAAGTTTCCGATGCCCGATCTCGGTCAGCATGCAGTTTTCATTCTCGCCGCTTATGGCGCGACCTTCGTCGCGGTTGCGGCGCTCGCGTTCTTCATCGTCGAGGATGACAGGAAGCAGCGCCGCCTTCTCGCCGATCTCGAACGGCGCGGGATCAGGCGCCGCTCGGCTGGTCCATCAGCAAAGCCCAAAGCAAGCACGGGCAGGCAGCGCGGCTCATGACCGACGCGGCCAGTCAACCAAACATGCGAAGGCGCTTCGGCCTCGCACTTCCGTTCGTCATCTTCGCCGCGCTCGCGGGCCTGTTCTGGTACGCGCTCCAGGGCGGCGATCCCTCGCGGCTTCCCTCGGCGCTGATCGGCAAGCCGGTGCCGGAGTTCACGCTTCCGCCGTTGCAAGGGTTGACTGCCGACGGCGGGAAGGAAGTACCGGGCTTCGCGTCCTCCGACCTTGCGCAAGGCGAGCCGACCATCGTCAATGTGTTTGCCTCGTGGTGCGTCGAATGTCAGATCGAGCATCCTTTGCTCGTGGCTCTCGCCAAGGATCAGGCGATCAGGCTCTACGGCATTGACTATAAGGACGATCAGGCTTCTGCGCGGCGCTATCTCGGCCGTTACGGCAATCCCTATTCCCGCGTCGGCGTCGACAGCTCCGGCCGCGTCGCG
>JBKOWI010000142.1:0-2564 GCA_046724315.1 Pseudomonadota bacterium
GGCGGCACGGTGCGTTGCCCGTGGCACCACGCCTGTTTCGATTTACGCACCGGAGAGGCCCTCCGGGCTCCGGCGCTTAGCCCAATAGCGTGTTGGGACGTCGAGCAGCGCGATGGGATGATCTCGGTGCGCAGCAAGCGCAAACGGCCAAGACCGAAGCCCCGTGACAATGCGACCGCCGAACCGGGAAAGATCGTCATCATCGGCGGCGGCGCGGCCGGATTCGCCGCAGCCCAAATGCTGCGCCGGAATGGTTACCACAACAGCATCGTCATGCTCAGCAGCGAGAATGAGCTGCCGTACGACCGGCCCAACCTGTCCAAGGACTACCTCGCTGGCACCATTCCTTTCGACTACGTGCCTCTGCGAGATGAGCGTTTTTATGCTGACAACGGCATCGATACACGGATGGGGCAGCTAGCCGTACAGGTCGATATTCGTGCTCGCGAAGTCATCATCGCCGGCGGCGATAAAATTCCCTATGACCGGCTGCTACTGGCGACAGGAGCCGAGCCCGTCCGCCTCACCATCCCCGGCGCCGAGCAGCCCCATGTACGCACACTACGCTCGCTCGCTGACTGCCATGCCATCATTGAGCGCGCCAAGGCGGCACGGCGAGTAGTTGTCATCGGGGCAAGCTTTATCGGGCTCGAGGTCGCTGCCGCGCTCCGCACGCGGAACTTGGAGGTTCAAGTCGTAGCGCCGGATAAGCGGCCGATGGAGCGCATTCTCGGCCCCGATATGGGTAACTTTATCCGCGCCCTCCATGAGGAACATGGCGTTGCCTTTCACCTCGAAGACAAAGTCGCTGCCATCGACAAAAAAACCGTCCGCTTGGAGAAAGGTGGCACGATCGAGGCCGATCTGGTTGTTGTAGGCATCGGCGTTCGACCACGTGTGGAGCTTGCCGAGAACGCAGGCCTGAAGCTCGATCGAGGGGTCGTTGTCGGCCAGTATCTCGAGACGAGTGCCCCAGGCGTCTACGCGGCAGGGGACATCGCGCGGTGGCCCGACCCACATTCAGGCGAAAACATCCGCGTTGAGCACTGGGTCGTCGCCGAGCGCCAGGGCCAAGCCGCGGCTCTCAATATGCTGGGCCACGCCATACCCTTCACCGCTGTGCCGTTTTTCTGGAGCCAGCACTACGATGTCCCTATCAACTATGTGGGTCATGCGGAGGCATGGGACGAGATCGTGACTGAAGGCAATATCATGAGCAAAGATTGTGTCCTCCGCTTCAAGCGCAATGGCCGAGTGAGTGCTGTTGCTTCGATCTTCCGCGACCTTGAAAACCTGGAGGCCGAGGTTGTGATGGAGCATGCGACCGCTGCATAAAAGGCGCGCTGGCATCTGGATCGTAAAATCGCAGACTTAGATAAGGAGGCGCGCGCAAGAATTGATGCGCGTGGTCAGGAATGGATGTCGCAACAATTTCCGCTTTAGCTGCCACCGCTGCCGCTATTGGTGCATTTAGCGTGGCTGGCGTCCAGCTCTATGTCGGACACAGGCAGTCGGAAGCGGCTCTGAAAGCCGCCGACGCTGCCCTGATGAACGCGCAAAGCGCAGGTCGGCACACGGTGGCGGAGTTTCGGCAGAGTTGGATGGACAAAGTCATCGATGCGCTCTCCGATTACCACGCAATCTTGATGTCGGTCGACGACGATCATTCGCTGTCGCCGGACGACCATATGAAGCTGACGGCGTTGTGGACACGCCTGGAGCTATTATTGAAGCCAGATGAGGCCGCCGCGGCGTCCTTGCTCAGGCTGGCGGATGCCGCGCGCCTAAGCAAGACAGCTGCAGAACGCGATAACAACGCCCGCGATATGGTTCAGCTGGCCAGAAGCCTTTTGAAAACGGAATGGGTGACGATCCAGACTGAACTCCAATAGCGCGGCTGTAAAATGTTTCCGGCGAAAGCTGAGGCCGCGACCGAAGGCGCGGAGGTGAAAACTATGGTCTCAAATAACGCGCTGCCGCGTGCGCTAAGGCGAAGTCTCGAGCTCGTGCTTGTGGTTGGCGCTGCCCGGCGCGAACGACTCCTCGGTGCCACCGAAGGTCTGGTCGATATACTCCTTGAAATAGTTCTCAAGGAAGGGGAAGGCCCGGACAAACCTGGTGAAATCCTTTTGTGAGATCCATAACACGGTCGTATCTTCGAGCGCGATGACGAGCCCGGTGCGGAGCGCAGATCTGAGGAGCACGCGCTCGCCGAAATGGTCGCCCGGGCCGAACAGCTTTTCGAAATGCTCACCCGTCTCGGGATTGTCGATGGTGAGCTTGAGTGATCCTTTGACTACCGTATAAAAGCCGTCGATCAGCATGCCCGGCTCGAGCACCCTATCGCCCTGGCGGTAATGGATGTAGCGCGTCGCCGGCGAGGTGGACTGCACCTGCACGATGTTCGGTGGCGTGACTACGTTCAAAAGCCAGTTCACGAGTACGCGGAGCTTGCCGGCGAAGCCCGGGAAGAACGATAGATAGAAGCCGCGCCACAGCAACCAGGCAAGCGTGCCTGACAGCTTCACGCCATACACCTCCGCGACCGCCTTGCTCATGCCGAG
>JBKOWI010000129.1:0-4258 GCA_046724315.1 Pseudomonadota bacterium
ATCCAACCAAAAGCGGCAGCGAAACCAGTCCAGCTCCCGTCGCCCCAGACGAACGCCGCATGGACCGAGCCGGGCGGCACGGCGTCCAACAATCTCGGCCACCTCGCTCTCCCGGACCAAGTGCAGAAGGTGTGGTCGGCCGACGCAGGTACCGGCTCCTCGTCCAGTGGGCGTTTGAGCGCGGTTCCTCTCGTCGCCGACGGCAAAGTATTCACCCTCGACGCCGGCGGCACAGTCTCGGCCTTCTCTGCCGCTAATGGCGCCAAGGTCTGGTCGGCAAGCGTCAGGCCCGAGAACGAGAGGAGCCGGGAGGGCTTCGGCGGCGGCCTGGCTCTCGACGCCGGGCGTCTCTACGTGACGACCGGCTACGGCACCGTAGTCAGCATCGATCCCGGCAACGGCGCCATCGCGTGGACGAAACTTGTCGGCAGGCCGATCAGGAGCTCGCCGACCGCGGCGGGCGGAAAGATCTATTTCGTGTCGACCGACAACATGCTCTATGCGCTGTCCGCGGCTGACGGCCAGCAGCTGTGGACCGCGCGCGGGCTGCCGCAACCGGCAACCCTGCTCAGCAATGTGAGCCCTGCGGTCTCGAGCGGCATTGTCATAGCGTCGTTCCCCGCGGGCGATATCGCCGCCTATGAGGCTGCGAGCGGCAAGGCGGCGTGGAGCGATTCCCTCACGCGCTCCTCCGAAACCACAGCTTCCGGCATCCTCGGCGATCCGGCGCGGCCGGTCGTCGATCACGGCGTCGTCTTTGCTGTGAGCCATGGCGGCAAGATGATCGCCGCCTCGGAAACAACCGGTGAGCGGCTATGGAGCCGCAATCTTGCCAGCACGCAAATGCCGTGGGTCGCCGGCGATGCGGTTTATACCGTCGATCTCGGCGGCAAGCTGATCGCACTCGCGCGCGGCGACGGCGAAGTGCGCTGGGCGACCGATCTTCCCAACAGCACGCGCTGGAGCGGACCGGTGCTGGCCGGCGGCAAGCTCTGGCTCGTGTCTGGCGAGGGCGTTCTTATCGGTGCCGATGCACGAACCGGACAAATCATGAGCAATCTTGACCTCGGTGAGCCAGTCTTCATCTCTCCGGTTATAGCCGGCGGCCGCATGTATATCTTGGCTGACAACGCTACGTTGATCGCCCTCAATTAGGGCTTCGTTCTCCAAGAGAGAGATGTCTTTCACTGTTGCCATCGTTGGAAGGCCGAATGTCGGCAAGTCCACCTTGTTCAACCGGCTTGCCGGCAAGCGGCTCGCTCTCGTCGACGACCAGCCGGGGTTGACCCGCGACCGGCGCGAAGCCGAAGCGACAGTCGGCTCTTGCGATGTGACGCTGATAGATACAGCCGGACTCGAGCCTGGTGACGAAGGACTTACGCCGCGTATGCGGCAGCAAACCGCGGCGGCCATCGAACAGGCCGATCTCGTGATCTTTCTCATCGACGCGCGAGCAGGGGTGGTTGCGGCGGACGAAATCTTTGCCGATCTCGTCCGCCACTCAGGCAAGAAGGTCGTTGTCGCCGCAAACAAAAGCGAAGGCCGTGCCGCCGAGCCAGGCCTGTACGAGGCCTATTCGCTCGGGCTCGGCGAGCCGTTGCCGATTTCGGCCGAGCACGGCTTGGGCATTGGCGAGCTGACCGAGGCGATCGAGCAAGCTTGCAAAGGGCAGGGCATCGTCGCACCCGTAATGGCTGAAGACGAAGATGAAGGCGCCGAGCACCCTTTGCGAATCGCCATCGTCGGACGGCCCAATGTCGGCAAATCGACTCTCGTCAACGCGTTGCTCGGCGAGGAGCGCATGATCACCGGGCCCGAGGCTGGCATCACACGCGATGCGATCGCGTCGGAGCTTGAATGGAACGGACGCTCGTTGCGTCTGTTCGACACCGCGGGCCTAAGGCGCAAGATGAGGATTGAAGGACGCGCCGAAGAACTCTCCGTTGGCGATGCGCTGAAGGCCGTCCGTTTCGCCGAGGTCGTGGTCCTGCTGCTCGATGCCGAGCATCCGTTCGAAAAGCAGGACTTGCAGATTGCCGATCTCATCGCCGAAGAGGGACGCGCACTCGTTATCGCCATCAACAAATGGGACCTCGTGCGTGACCCGCAGAAGCGATTGCGCGAGCTTCGCGAGGAATGTCAAAGATTGCTGCCGCAAGTCAAAGGCGTCTCTCTCGTGCCGGTCTCGGCGCTCAGCGGCACGGGTCTCGACAAGCTGATGCAGGCGATCCTTGCCGCAGATAAATTGTGGAACCGGAGGCTGCCGACGCACGCGCTTAATCAATGGCTGCAAGATGCGGTCGATGCCCATTCGCCGCCTGCGGTGTCAGGCCGGCGCATCAAGCTCAGATACATAACGCAGGCGAATGCGCGGCCGCCGACCTTCGTGCTGTTCTGCTCGCGGCCCAAGGCGCTCCCCGACTCTTATTCCCGCTATCTCGTGAACTCCTTGCGCGACAGCTTCGATATGCCTGGCGTGCCGATCAGGCTCAACTTGCGCAAAGGCGCAAATCCCTACGCGCGAGGATCGGCATGAGCGAAGAGGGCGTGACCGAAATCTACTTCTATCATCTCGAACGCCGCACGCTCGAAGAGGTCCTGCCGACTCTGCTCGAGATGTCGCTCAAACGCGGCTGGCGGGCAGCCGTGCAAGCTGCAAGCGAGGAGCGGGTGGAAGCGCTCAATACTTTGCTGTGGACCTATCGCGAGGAGAGCTTCCTGCCGCACGGAACGGCGCGCGACGGGCATGCCGCGGCTCATCCCGTTTATCTGACCTCTGGCGAGGACAATCCCAATTCGGCACAGGTCCGCTTCCTGGTCGACGGTGCGATGCTCGCCGATGCCGCACCCTACGCCCGCGTCGCCTATATCTTCGACGGCCGCGATCAGGAGGCTGTTGCCCGCGCTAGAGCCGAATGGCAAGCAGCCAAAGCCAAAGGCCACGCCGTGAGCTACTGGCAACAAACTCAGGAAGGACGCTGGCAGCAAATGGCCTGACGCGTGGCGATCCAGATCGACTTTGGCTGCCTTATTTTCCGGATCATGCCGCCTTGTTTGTGGAAGCTCGCGCCTTGCCGCTGTCATGCGCGGTCGCTATAAGCCCGCGTAATTCAGTAGATGACCAGGGGACCATTGTGGCCATTGAACGAACGCTTTCCATCATCAAGCCCGACGCGACCGAGCGCAACATCGTGGGGCTCATCATCGCGAGGCTTGAAAGCGCGGGACTTCAGGTGATCGCGCAGAAACGCGTGCGGTGGAAGAAAAAGGATGCAAAGAAATTCTACGACGTTCACAAGGGCCAACCTTTCTACAAGGACCTTGTGAACTTCATGACCTCCGGCCCGATCGTGCTCCAGGTGCTCGAGGGCGAGAATGCCATCTTGAGGAACCGCGAGGTGATGGGTGCGACCAATCCCGTCGATGCCTTGCCAGGCACCATCCGCAAGGATTTCGGCGTGAACCTTCAGCGGAATTCGGTGCACGGCTCCGACAGCGAGAAGACCGCCAAGCGCGAAATTGCGCTCTGCTTCAAGAAAAGCGAGATCGTGGGCTAGCAGCGGCTTCCATTTCGCGCCGAGGCCGATAGGCTGTAGCCCGCGAATGGAGGATGAATGCCGACGGTCCTCATCACCGGCACCTCGACCGGTATTGGGCGCGTGACCATGGAGGTTCTTACGCAGCGTGGCTGGCATGTCTTCGCTACCATGCGCGATCTGCAAAAGCGCGAGAAGCTTGAGGCGGCGCTCAAGAAATCTGGCGTCGAGGACCGCCTCGAGTTCGTTCAGCTTGATCTCAACGACGCCACCTCGATCGAGGCGGCTGTCGCATCGGTTCTGTCCCGAACCGGCGGTACGCTTGATGCCGTAGTGCAAAATGCGGGCGTGTCAGCTGCCGGCGCATTCGAGGACTTGCCCGAAGCTGAAGTCCGGCGCGTGATGGAGACGAACTTCTTCGGAGTGCTCCAGCTGACCAGGGCCTTGCTGCCGACATTTCGAGCCCAGGGGGATGGACGCATCGTACTGGTCTCGAGCGAGGCAGCCTTCATGGGCCAGCCGGCAAATTCGATCTATTGTGCCTCGAAATGGGCACTCGAAGGCTGGGCCGAGTCGCTCGCCTACGACCTTGAACCGTTCGGCATCAAAGTCATTCTTGTTGAGCCGGGGCCGTACCGAACGCAGATTTGGCGCAGCACGCCGTGGATCGTGCCGGCAGGCAGCCCCTATCGCGAACGGGTGCAACGCGTGTCGCGCGCGGC
>JBKOWI010000187.1:0-2622 GCA_046724315.1 Pseudomonadota bacterium
TTGCGAGCTGCCGGCGGCGCTGCCTATGGCATGCGTTCACGCGTCCTCCCCGGCAACGGCGGGAAACTGTTCCTTGGCAATGAGCGCCCAGAGCGCGTCAAGAGCAGCGGCGAGTTTCTCTCGATCGACACAGCGCAGCACGACGTAAGTGCCGAGACGCTTCTTCTCGAAGAATGGATAGCTGCCGATCTGCACCTCCGGATGCGCCGCCTGCAGCTCTGACAGGCCGGTCGCCACGTCGCCTTCCGGCGCATCGATTCGCACCGAGCGCGAAAGCATCGGCCGGCCTTTGGCAAGCCGCGGCACGACCGCGTCGAGCATGACCTGCATGATGCGGGGCACACCGGCCATGACAATGACGTTCCCAATCATGAAGCCGGGGGCCCGGGAGATGGCGTTGTCGATCAGCTTGGCGCCCTCCGGAATGCGGGCCATGCGAAGTCGCGCGGGGGTCAACTCCTTATCGCTGAAACGCTGGCGCATGGCGGCGACCGCCTCTGGGTCCACCACGACAGGGACGCCGAAGGCCTTGGCGATTGCGTCGGTGGTGACGTCGTCATGGGTCGGCCCGATACCACCCGTCGTGAAGACATAAGTGAAGCGCGGACGGAGTTCATTTACCGCGGCCACGATCTCGGACTCCAAATCGGGCACGACCCGCGCCTCCCGCAAGGAGATGCCAATCCGCGTGAGATAGCTGGCGATGTAGAAAATATTTTCGTCCTTGGTGCGTCCGGACAGGATCTCCTCGCCAATGACGAGGAGCGCGGCAGTGACGGTATTCTGAAACGATTCTGGCATTTGAGGCCCTGGCAATCCGACTTTAGGTCTGGCGATCATTATCGGCCGTCGATGCCCGGCTTGTCCTCCCGTCCAATGCGTGAGACCGGAAAGCGCGCCGGCCGCCGTTGCAGAACGCCGGATTTCGCCTTAAGTGATCCAAAGTTCACCTATAATTGCTCACCAATGTCCAATCTCGAATTTGCCCGCGCCCAAGCGCGCGACACCAAGATCAAGCTGCACGGACCGGAGGCTTTCGCCGGCATGGCGAAGGCCGGCCGGCTCGTTGCCGAGGTCCTCGATCTCCTCGTGGAGGAGGTGAAGCCCGGCACCACTACCGAGGCGCTCGACGATTTTGTGTTCACCTTTGCCATGGACCACGGCGCCGTCCCAGCGCCTCTCAATTATCGCGGCTTCCCGAAATCGATCTGCACTTCGCTCAATCATGTGGTCTGCCACGGCATTCCGGGCCCGCGCGCGCTGAAAGAGGGCGACATTCTCAATATCGACGTCACGCTCATCGTCGACGGCTGGCATGGCGATTCGAGCCGCATGTATAGTGTGGGCAAGATCCCGCGTGCAGCCGAACGCCTGCTCGAAGTCACCTATAACGCTCTGATGCGAGGCGTCGCTGCCGTCAAGCCCGGCGCAACCACCGGGGATATCGGTGCGGCGATCCAGATCTACGCCGAAGGCGAGCGCTGCAGCGTGGTGCGCGACTTCTGTGGCCATGGCCTCGGTCGCGCGTTCCACGACCGGCCGAACATTTTGCATTACGGCGAGCCTGGCGAAGGACTGCCGCTCAAGCCCGGTATGCTGTTCACCATTGAGCCGATGATCAACCTCGGCAAGCCGCATGTGAAGATACTGTCGGACGGCTGGACGGCGGTCACGCGCGACCGGTCGCTGTCTGCGCAGTTCGAGCACACCGTGGGCGTAACGGAGACAGGCTGCGAGGTGTTCACCGTATCGCCGCGTGGGCTGCACCGACCGCCTTCCAAAGGTCAATCGAGCGAAGGCTGAATGGGCTTCAAGGACGGGGGCAAGCCGCATTATCTCGGTCATCGCGAGAGGCTGAGGCGACGCTTCCGCGAGTCTGGCTCCGAAGCCATTCCCGACTACGAACTGCTCGAGTTGATCCTGTTTCGCGCCGCCCAGCGTCGCGACACCAAGCCGCTAGCCAAGGCGCTGCTCGCGCGGTTCGGCTCTTTTGCCGAGGTCATGAACGCCCCCGAGGCGCTGTTGGCCGAAGTGCCGGGCATCGGCGAGGCGGCCATTACCGAGCTCAAGCTCGTGCGCGCTGCGGCCGTCAGGCTGATGCGTGGCGAGCTATTTGAACGTCCGGTGCTGTCGTCATGGACGCAAGTGCTCGATTACTGCCGCGCGTCAATGGGCTTCGAAAGCAAGGAGCAGTTCCGCATCCTGTTCCTCGACAAGCGCAACCAGATCATAGCCGACGAGGTGCAGCAGAAGGGCACCGTGGACCACACACCGGTCTATGTGCGCGAGGTGGTGAAACGGGCGCTCGATCTGTCGGCGACAGCCATTGTGCTGGTACACAATCACCCTTCCGGTGATCCTACCCCGTCTCGCGCCGATATCGAGATGACCAAGCCAATCGTGGCCGCCGCCAAACCTCTCGGCGTCGTCGTTCACGACCACATCATCGTCGGCAAACAAGGCCACGCCAGCTTTCGCGGGCTCGGCCTGATCTAGCCGCGGTTTGTCGATTGCTAGCTTGGCTTAAGCCGGCGACGGTCCGAACACGAGCACGGCGTTTAAGCCGCCGAAGGCGAAGGAGTTCGACATCGCGTAGTTGACTTCGCGCTTTTTCCCGACATT
>JBKOWI010000145.1:0-2913 GCA_046724315.1 Pseudomonadota bacterium
AAGGAAATTAGGCAATCGCACCTGGGATGAGGTTCGCGGTGTCCTGGATCATCTCATTCGGGCTGCATGATGAATTTGTCCCATACGCCCACCAGGAATCCCCAATAGGAGGACTGACATGACTTAGAGATCCGAAATCCCGTAAACATCTGCCGATAATCGTGCATATACACTACTTAAACTTTTTAACCACGGAGAACAACATGAAGTATTTCATCGACACTCATGACAAGACCAAGGGGAGCTTCCCCAAAGAAGAGCTGACCGAACAGCAGTTCTTCGACAATTTCGATGCGCTGGACAAGGCCGCCAGCCAGTTCGGCGCCTTCGGCCACGCCGCGCATGTGAGTTTGAAGGAGGGCAAAGCCTTCTGCTTCATGTCAGGGCCTGACGAGGATTCCATCCGCAAGGCGCACGCGGCGATCAACTTTCCCTACGACTCGATCACAGAGGTCAGGCGCGTGACCGGCGCCGACATGCGCATTCCGCAACCGGCGAAGGCCCAGAAGCGTAGGGCGGAGTAGCGCTTAGGAGGACGTGATGAACAACGAGATTAGAGAGCGCTATCTGAAACTCGCGCTTGTCGTCTCCGGAATCGCCTTCTTGCTGATCTATCCGCTTGGCCTCGTGTGGCCTTCGGGCTGGGTCTGGCATGGTGGCGAGGGCAACTACTATTTGCAGATGATCAGCGGTGTCTATTTGGTCCTCGGCATTTTTCTGATTGTCGCCGCAAGGAATCCTGCAGAAAACCGCAGCCTGATTTCCTTCACGATCTGGTCGAGCGTCGTGCATACGGCAATCATGGCGGTTCAGGCACTTAATGACAGCCGCGAACATGGCCACCTAGTGGGCGACGTGCCGGCACTGCTCCTCGTGGCATTCGTGCTCTGGTTTCTATCACCAACAAACAAAGTAGCCAGCAGGGCAGCAGGTTAGGGTGCTCTAACAACTACCGGAGCATCCCTCGATTTACGATTACAAGCACCGAACAAGCACGGAATTGAAGGGGGTTGCATCCTACTGTTGCTCAGCACGGCGTTAGGTCGGTGAACGGTGATGCTGATCATGCCGCACGCCGGCCATTTATCTCCGTACTAGAGTAGCGTCACCTCCGAAAACCAAGTTGGTGGGCATGGCTTCGAATGTGCGCTAAGTGGAAGGTGTGACGCACCCCAGACCCTCGCAAGCACGTCACACACAGGTTCCCCCGAACTCAGGAACCGGGAAGCCCCGCTGCGCTCGGACCCTGCGGGGCTTCTTCCTTCGGAACTGCCGCGCCGTTAAACCAGATATTCACGGCCTTGCCTGATTATCCCGGCCATGTTCTTCCGCTCACTGTTCTATGAGAGGACCGTCCTCAGACACCTGGAGAGGGTCGAGCAGCTTCCCGCCGAGGTTCAGGCTGAGATAGCGATGCGGGTCGGCAACTTGATCGAGCTGGCCAGGCCTGTTAGCGACGCTCTTTTAGAACGGTTCGCCGAAATCGCGCGCCAAGAACAACTTCTCGCTGTCAAGGAGGGTGCAAAGTCTGACACCGACCCGCTATGGGCTGCACCCGCCATCTCCGAGGCATGGTGTAATGCGCGCCTGGGACTGACTAACGGCAACCTGCACCGACACAGCGCGGTGGCGATTATCGCTGCCGTCGAGACCTTCACATCGAATCGTACCGCTGACCGTCAGCGTATAGCTTGAGTCCCCCACGCTCGGACAAGGCGGGGGGCTTCTTCACAGCCGGGGATTGCTGTCTATTTGAATGTCAGTTTTCGAGGGTAAAGCGGACATCCTTAATTCGCTGACTAATGTCCGCTAAGGACCCAAAGCGGACGTTCAGGCTTTGCTGCGCCCAAACTCTTACGCCGGCCTGCAAATGGGCTACTAAACTGGCCTTTCAGCCTTCGATGATACGGCACCCCTTCCACCGTCAGCGCGAGGGCGGTAATGGACGGTGTGCGACGATCCAATCTGCGGCCGCGGACAGACTTTCAACCGTCACGGTTGGCGGTGGGTCGAACCGTTCCTCATCGCCGTGGCAGTACTTGCCTGTGCGGACAAGCACGGCGCCGCCGAGCCCTGCGCGCAAAGCGCCTGCGACGTCGGCCTCAGCATCGTCACCGACCATTACCGCGTGTTTTGGCGGGCAATCCATGCTCGCAAGCGCTGCTTCAAAGAATCCCGGCGCAGGTTTCCCTAAGACGAGTGCTGTACGCTGGCTCGCAAATTCCAGCGCCGCTACAAATGCTCCTGCGTCCAAACTGAGCGTGCCGTCGGCATCCTTGAAGGATCGGTTCTTCGCAAGTGCGATCAATTTGGCGCCGGCAATCAGTTCACGAAACGCGCGATTGAGATTTGCATAGTGGAAGGCCTCTCCGGCATCGCCAACCACGACTGCGCGATGAACGCGATCCAAATCGTCTTCGAATTCCTGGGCCAAGTCTGGATGAACGAGAAGCGAGGAAGAGCAATCGTTTCTAGCCAACCATTCCCGCGCACCCTGAGCGGGTGTAAAGAGCTCACTCTCAGTGACGCCAAAGCCGAGTCTCGCAAGGCGTTGCAAGACCATATGTTTCGTGATGCGAGTGGTGTTGGTCACGAAGCGCAATGAAAAACCCGCGTGACGCAACCGATCAACGGCATCGAGAGCGCCGGGTATCGCCTTTTCGCCTTCATAGATAACGCCGGCGAGGTCGAGGAGCACACCACTGATCATGACACCGTGACACTCGATGAAGGTTCGGCTTCAAAATAATTTGAACTGGGACTGCTTGATCGGAGCCCAGCATAAACCACGACACGAGGACATTTCGAATGGAAGAAACAACGCTTGACCGCGCAGCCATGGGGCGCTTGGCCAAAGCCTTGGTTTTCATCTGCGGTCCAGATCATCCGACTACGGTTGCCCTGCAAGCGGCC
>JBKOWI010000004.1:0-8353 GCA_046724315.1 Pseudomonadota bacterium
GTACCAGCCAGGGCTCCATGGTGGCGGCCCATAGCGCCTGTCCGGTGTAAGCACTAACCGAAATTTGCAAAATGTTGCCCCCCGCGTTGCCCGAGGTGCAATCCGAATTCCGCCCTCTGATTAATCTATTGATTTATCGTAGCAAATTAGATGATACGGCTAGCGAACTAGCGGTTCGCCTATATGAGCCCGCGGGTAACCTCGAATTGGTCGGCGTTGGCACCGCAAGACCGCGCGCGGCGCGGCGCGCCGTCGAATGCCGCTGCGCTCCGGGATGAGGTGATCGCCGCCAAGGAACGCGTGATGCGCGCGCTTATGGCGGTCGGGCCCGAGGTCTCAGGCATCTTGGTCGATATCTGCTGCGAGCTAAAAGGGCTAGAGGAGGCCGAGAAAACGAACGGCTGGCCCTCACGCGCCGGCAAGGTCGTACTGCAAATCGCGCTGACAAGACTTGCCAAACATTACGGGTTGATCGCGCCTGATGACGCCGCTGTCCACAAGAGGACCGGCCTGCGCCATTGGGGCACCGACGACTACCGCCCAACCCTCGATGCTTGGCACGGAAAGAACTCGCGCGAAACGGAGTCTAATGGATAGTGCGCTGCGCGAGGGCAGACTCGGCGTCGCTCCTGATGCGCTTCACCATGGCCATCAGGCCATTGGAGCGCTGTGGGGTGAGATGCTCCTTGAGATGCAACAGCCCGAGTGTATGCGGCGCGTCGATGCTGATGATGTCCTGAGCCGTCTTGCCGGAGTAGAGCGCGAAGAGAATCGCGATCAGGCCGCGCACGATATGGGCGTCGCTGTCGCCGACGAAGCTCAGTCGCGGGCTGCCGCCATTAGGATCGACTTTGGTCGAGAGCCAGACCTGGCTCACGCAGCCCTGCACCTTGTTCGCTGCCGAGCGCTCGCACTCGGGCAGGGGCTCAAGCCTGCGCCCGAGCTCGATCACGTAGCGATAGCGGTCCTCCCAGTCGTCGAGGAACTCGAAGTCGGCGCGGATCTCGTCGAAGCTCGGGATTTGGCGCGTATCGGTAAGCGTATCCATGACTCCAATATAGGCAGAAATGGACGTGGCTGCGACCGGCATCGGTCCGATTCGCCAAAGAGAGCGGGGCGCGCAATCCGGGAGGGAAAGGGCATAACCTTCTCGGATGCGTGCCCCAGGCAGGCGGGGGGCCGCCAAACTCTTGTCGTTGTCCTAGGCCTTACGTGCCGGAGGCGTCAGGGCCCGACCAGTCAGCCTCGCGATCGGCCGGGATCAGCGTGTCCTGCGACGCACCAGTTTCCCAGCTCGCGGGCGCAGCCGCGCTTTGGCCCTCGGAGCCCGTGCTCGGCCAGGTCGCGCCAGGCTCGTCGCTGCCGCCTTGGCTGCGCTCATTGATGAAGTTCATCAGGAGATGCGCGCCAAACTCAGCCTTCTGCATGAATACGTCGATGACGTCGCGGCCTTTGGCGCAGGGCTCCGGATTTCGCTCGCAGAAGCCCGACACATCCTTCACGGCCGCCTCGGCGGTGCCGTACACCTCGCTCCGCTGCTTGTCGTCGCTCGGCAGCAACAGGATAAGAATCATCAGCCAAAAGGCTGCGCGGATAAGAAACCTCATTGCCATGCCCTCTCTGTTTAGACGCGTGCGGCTTTGGCGCCGCTATCGTTCCCCTAGAGGCTGGCACTATAGCGCAGAGAAAATAAGGGAGTTTCACCGCATTCGCTAAAATTGGAATCGAGAATTCTGGTCGATTCTGCCGATCATAAGATTAGCCTTTTAGTAATACCCCAGAGTAACTGGTTATTAATTTGCTGCGGAATCGATTCTAAGTTTAGGAATTTGCCCTTGCGACCGCCGATTGGCGACAGCGTCTCGATTCAATGAGCGCGGCGCGTGGCGTTGCTCCGTTTTAAGCTTCTTTAAGCGCGCTCTGATATGCACAACCAAGACCATCGGGGACGCAGCGGCCCGTCCACTGCGAAGAGCGCGTGTTTGATCGAGAGACTGTGCATGGGCTTGCTGCCTATTTCAGCTCGCTCGTGCATGAATCGGTCCGCGGCAATTCGCTGGCCGCCGCCCGCCAGCAAACCTTCATAGCCTCGCATGTGCTGAGCGGACTGCTCGCGCTATGCGTCTTTCCCGTCTACCTTGTGATCGTCGGCAAGCCGTCGCTCTCGAGCGCCATTGCCTTCCTTTGGCTCCTGTCGCCCATCGCCGTCGCGGTCTTCCTGTCAAGGACCGGGCGATTGCCTGCGGCTCAGCTCCTTTCCGTGGCGAACTTCGCAGGCGTGGTCACCTATTGCACCTGGCTTACCGGCGGCCTGGGCTCGTGGCTGATCCCGTGGATGGTCGCCGTCCCATTGCAGGCCGGGCTGGGCGGTGATCGCCGAATCGTTGGCTTCGCTACCCTAGCCGCAGGACTTGGCCTCGCCATCCTCGGAACGGCCGCGTGGTTCGGCTATACGCGGCCAGTGGAGCCCGGACCGCTCTCACCGATCATCCTTGGCTTGATCGGCGCCATGACTGCCACGGCCTACGCCGCAGCGATGGCGATGGCGATGGCGGCGCAGCTTGTGCAGAAGCGCTCCGAGAATGCAGTCCTCCCCGGCGACGAACTTTACCGGCTGCTCGTCGACAACGTGAGCGACATGATCACTCGTCATGACGAGAAAGGGCGCGTGTTGTTCGCCTCACTCGGCGCGAAGCAGCTTCTCGGCGAGCCGACCCAGAAAGTCCTCGGAGATAAACTTTTCGAGCGGGTGCATGTGGCCGATCGTCCCGCATATCTCACGGCCCTCTCGCAGTGCCTTGCCAACAACGAGCCGACAGCCGTCGAGCTCAGGGTCCGCCATGCTGGCGGGATCGAAACCGCGCGCTATGTGTGGGCCGAGATGCATTGCCGTCCAATGCGTGGTGCCCATGGCGCGGGGCTCGAGCGCCTGTCGATCGTTGCGGTCACGCGCAACATCTCAGACCGCAAGAACCAAGAAGCGGAGCTCGTGCGAACACGCGATGAGGCCGATAGCGCAAATCGCATAAAGACGCAGTTCCTCGCCAACATGAGTCACGAGCTGCGCACGCCCCTCAATTCGATCATGGGCTTCTCAGAAATCCTTAATCGCGAACTCTTCGGCTCTCTTGGCGAAGGCCGGTATCGCGACTACGCGCATCTCATTCATGAAAGCGGCGAGCACCTCTTGAACGTGGTCAACGACATCTTGGACATCTCGAAGATCGAGACCGGGAAATTCAAGATCGTCAAAGAGCCTGTCGACCTGGCGTCGCTGGTGGAGTCGTGCTGCGACGTCATGCGCCACACTGCAGAGCAGAAACAACTCACGCTGATGGTCGAGGTGGCACCGGTTCTTCCTGCGCTCGCAGCCGACAGGCGCGCCTGCAAGCAGATGCTGCTCAATGTGATCTCCAACGCCATCAAGTTTACGAATCCCGGCGGTTCTGTGCGCGTTTCGGCGCGAGCGTTAAATGGCACCGTCGAGATCGCGGTGACTGACAACGGTGTCGGCATCGCCGCAGCGGAGCTTCCCAAGCTCGGCAATCCCTTCGTGCAGGCGAGCAACTCCCGTGACGCGAGCTGTGAGGGCGCAGGACTCGGTCTGTCAGTGGTCAAAGGTCTGGCAAAGCTCCACGGAGGCAAGCTTGAGCTTAGGAGCACGCTGGGCAAAGGCACGACCGCCACGATCACGCTACCGCTCACCGGCCGCTCCGAATCGGTCGAGACGTCGCCCAAGACCGCCACTGTGTCGGCCGCGTGACCGAATGGTGAAGCACAATCGGGCGTTTGAAAAGGACAGTGGGCTTAGCATTCTCTTTAGCTTCGGACGCCAAGATGGTCGCCGCAGGGGCAGGCACGCTCCTGCTTGTTGGGACCTCTAAAGTTCAGCGTGACGATGGGCGTATTACCGGCGCGGCTCGTATTCCTGGCCTTCATCGGGCTCACGGGATGCATCATTTACAACGCGCTTTATCTGCAAGACCTTCATGGCATTCCTGTCGCAGGCTCTTCGCGGCCGCGACAGGTTGCAACCACATCGGTTAACGCGCCCACCGATACGGCGAAGCTTCCGCCTGTCAGCACCGATCTGCCTCCGCTGAATATCGAGCCGGGTGCTTCGGACCTTCTGTTGCGGGCTGTGCAGCGCGAGCTTGCGACGCGAGGCTTCGATGTCGGGCCGATCGACGGCAAGCCGAGCGACAAGACCCGTGCGGCCATCTCGTCGTATCAAAAGAGCCAGGGCCTTCCCGTCACTGGCGTCGCGAGCGACGAGTTGCTGCGCCATATCCTACTCGGCGCAAGCCTGCCACCCGGCAGCACGACCGGATCCATCAAAGACGGCGCGAACGGCCCTGCCAAGCTCAAGACGGAAACGGCCGACACCACATCCAAACAAGCAACGGCTTCGACGGCGAAGTCGACGGTGAATGCCACCGTCAAGTCGGTGCAGCAGACGCTTGCCGATCTTGGCTATGCCCCGGGGCGCGCAGACGGCGCAATGGGAGACGCGACTACTCGCGCCATCATGGCGTTTCAACGCGATCGCAAGCTGGCCGAGACCGGCCGCATCACGTCCGAGCTCCTGCGCGAACTGAAGCGCCTCACCGGACATGACCTGACGAAGACCGCCGCCGGGCGCTAAGCTCGGCGAGAGGTCGTCGAATGCGCATCAAAAGCGAGATTTGGGTCAGGGCCTATTTGCGCCGCTGCCAAGCGCAAGGCGTTCCCGTCGTAATCGTGCGGCGCGGTGACGAGGCTGCCGGCGCCATCTTCATCTGCATCGACCGCCTCGACGGCACGGTCTTTCTTTACGGCCCTGCGCCGGCTGGCCTGACTGGAACGGAGTCGGAGCGTCGATGGGTGAGCTGCTTCGGAGCCGAGGCAGTCAGCCTCGCCGAGGTGCAGGGATATCTCACCCGCCAGATGGACTTCGACCCTGACCTATGGATCATCGAAGTCGAAGACAAAGGGGGTCGCCATTTTCTCGACGAAGCCGCAGTGGAGACAGGCGAAGAGGAGGGCAGGGGTTAGCAGTTCGTTAACCTTACCCGCGCCTTAATATTGCCCGGGCACACGGCCCGAGAGCGAGCTTGGAGACTAAGAATGGCCGTCATCCTGGAATTCCGCCGCAGCGAGGAGGCCGCAAACCGGATCACCCGCTCTGTGCAGGGCTCGCTCGGCGAGATCATCATCTTTCCTGGGGTAAGGATCGATCGGCGCGCTTCGGGGAACGGCCCGCGGCAGAGCGGCGCGCCAACCCGCCGGCGCGTGCAACGCGCGCGCAAGAAGTCGTAAGCAGTCTTCAGCCTGCCTTGGCGTAGAGACCGCAGAAGGTGGTCTTGAGAGCCTGCTCGGCACGAGCGGAGCGGCTTGGTCCGACAAGGGGCGCGCGAATAAGAGCGATCCCTTCGGTTACCGGCGAATTCACCACCACCACTTCATCGGAGCTTTCTGGAGCGTCGACTCCGGCCTCTTCAACCGTCTGATCGGCGCCAGTGATCACGAGATCGATGTCGGACCGCTTCATGTCCGCGCCGGCGACCGAATAGAAATTGTCTCCTTCGGGCGTGTAGAGCGCAATGAGCCAAAGGTCGTCGGGTACGGTCGCCTTGAGCCGCACCGGCCCGTTGGCGACATCAAAGCGGCAGAAGGCGTAACGCACGTCCGGCGCCATCATCGGCATCACTTGATGGCCCGGTGCTGCCTCGGGGAGCTCGATCATGGTGTTGGCAGGCCCGAGCGCGGCAAGTCTTGCGTGTGCGTTCTTGGGCGCAAGCATCGGCAACGTGAGCACAGCCACAATATGGATGAGCCCGGCGAGCACAAGGCCGAGCACAATATAGATGCCGGGGATTCTTACTCGCATGATTTTCGCTCGATCTTCGGCAGCCGTTCGGGCGGCACCAATCCGATTCCCAGCGGGTCGGTTTCGCGCGGGCTGTAGATACGCAGCAGCAGGGTCAAGCTCTGGCCTTCTGTCCCGCTTGGCAGCCAGTTCTCGGGGCGTGGCTTGCTCGCGAGATTTATGCGAAATGTTCCATCGGAGTGGCGCAGCAACTCCTCGCTGTTGAAGCTGTAGCGCCCGGTGGGATTCTCGATCAGGCCGCCATATTCGTCGTAAAGCGCAATTGACCACCATCGCGCATTGATCGGCGAACCATTGATTGCGTACTCGCAGGACGAGCTCAGGGTGTGGCCGTTGCTGTCGGTCCGCGCCATGAAGTAGCGGGCGACGGTTGACGAAAGCGGAAGCCTGCCACTGCGCGCCACATGAGCTTTGGTATAGGGATCGGCGTCAGGCTTGCCCTCGCTGTCCCAACCCGACCAGGGGCCGACTTTCGTCGTCGTGAGGGGCAAGCCGTACTCGATCATGTACCAGGCCGATCCAATTCCGAGGAAAAGCGCAACCGCGAAAGTCCCGATGAAGTAAGCGAGATCCCGCATGGAATGGCTGACTTCCTCTTCGCGACGGGTCGTTGCCGCGGAGGAGAGCACAAACGGCGGATTGGTCAGCGCACTGGTCAAGCGGTGGGCGTCCGTTGCGATAATCCCGTGGCACCCCCTCTAACGGGGAGCTGGCGCAGCATCGTCCTTTCCGATGGATAGAGCGGTCTGCGGCTCAGCCGTCGCGGGGGGACCCGCGGCCGGCTGCGGCTGAGTTTCGCCATTGCTGGCCGAAGCGAGACTGGGCTTCGATGCCTGCTGCGTCGCCGGAGAGGCCGGAGCCTCGGCGCGGTCCGGTTTGCTTGCGTCGCTCGGCGTGAGGCGCCGTGCGTCCTTGAGCAGCGCGCCGATCTTGTCGAGGACCTCCCGTGTCGCCTGCGACATGTCCTTGACACTTTCGGGCGGCGGAGCGGGAGCCTGCTCGGCGGCGGTCGTAGCATTCTGCGCCGCGGCCGCGGCGATACGCGCCTGCTCAGCCGCTTGCACCGGATGAACCTCGATGCCGGGAATCTGCGGGATGTTGTCGGTGTCGTGCGCAGCGACCATGAAGGTATGCCAGGTCTGAGCCGGGAAGCTGCCGCCCGTGACGCGCGACATCGGGGTGAAATCGTCGTTGCCGAGCCAAATGCCGGCCACGTACTGGCCGGTGATGCCCATGAACCACGCATCACGGAATGCCGAGCTCGTTCCGGTCTTGCCGATGGAATAGGTAAAGTCGAGCTGCGCTGCACGGCCGGTTCCGCCGGTGACCACCTGTTGCATCATGGTGTTCAGCATCTCGACCGATTTGCGGGAGAAGATCTGCTTGCGCGGTGGCTCATCGCGGTCGTGATTGTAGAGCATCTCCTCACTCGCCAGCCCACGGATCTCTTCGATGGCGTAGGCACGAACGTCGAGGCCACCGGATGCGAACACCGCATAGTTTTCCGTGTGTTCGAGCGGCGTCAGGCCCTGATCGCCAAGCGCGAGTGAGCAGGTCTTCTTCAGGCGCGTGATGCCGAGTTTCCTCATGGTCTCGAGCACCTTGTCGCGCCCAACATCGAGCGAGACCTTCACCGCGATCGTATTGATCGAATGGGCAAGCGCATCATGCAGCGCCATGGTGTTGCTCTCGCCGGCGGCGAAATTCTTAGGCGCCCAGTGGCCGCAAGCGGCACCTCCGCCGCTCACGACGGTCTTTGGCGTGTACTTTCCGGTCTCGAACGCGGTGAGATAGACGTAGGGCTTGAAGGACGAGCCCGGCTGGCGATAAGCGTGCGTGGCGCGATTGAACTGGCTCTCGCCATAGTCTTTGCCGCCGACCAGCGCGCGCACCGCACCATCGGTCTCCATCACCACCATGGCGCCTTGCTCGAAATGACGGGCGCGGCCTGATTGGGCGATGGTTCCCTCGAGCGCGTCTTCAGCCATCCTTTGCAAGGCGGTGTCCACCGTCGTGCGGGCGACGAGGATGTGGTCCTCCTTGCCGTGCATGATCCGCTGCACTTCCTCGAAAGCCCAGTCCAGGAAATAGTCGGGGGTTTGCGACTCTCCGCGCTCGACGATCTTGGCTGGGTTCATGCGGGCGCCATAAACCTGGCCCTCGCTCATGAAGCCGGCCTCAACCATGTTGCTCAAGACTTCGTTGGCCCGGGCGCGCGAGGCGGCGAGATTGACGTGCGGTGCATAGCGCGTCGGCGCCTTGAACATGCCTGCAAGCATGGCTGCTTCGGCGAGGTTCACGTCGCGGATCGACTTGCCGAAATAATATTGCGCCGCCGCCTCGACGCCATAGGAGCCGCCGCCGAGATAGGCGCGATCGAAATAAAGCTTGAGGATCTCGGCCTTGGTGTAGTGGTTCTCCAGATAGACGGCGATGATCGCCTCTTTGATCTTTCGGCTGAGCGAGCGCTCGGGCGACAAGAAC
>JBKOWI010000100.1:0-7446 GCA_046724315.1 Pseudomonadota bacterium
ATCACCCATGACCGCTCGCTTGCCAAACGCTGCGACCGCATTGTCAGCCTCGCCGATGGCCGTATCGTGAGCGCTGGCGCAAAACGGAAGGTCGCTGCGTCGTGACGATTGCAAGCGCGACCGCATCACCTGCAGCAAATGGCTTAAAGCTCTCGCTTGCCCTTTCCATCGCCTTGCGTGAGTTGCGCGCCGGCGCAGGAAGGCTCTCAATCTTCGTGCTGTGCATAGCGCTCGGCGTGGCCGCCGTCGCCGCCATCGGCTCGCTTTCCGCCTCGTTCGACGAGGCACTCGCGCGGCAGGGCCGGCTGCTCATCGGCGGCGATCTCTCCTTCGAGCTGATCCATCGCCAGGCCGACAGCGCGGAACGGGCGGCGCTCGAATCCTTGGGCGAGGTGAGCGAATCGGCAAGCTTCCGCGCCATGGCCCGCTCTGCCGAAGGCAAGAGCGCGCTAGTCGAGGTCAAAGCCGTCGACAACGCCTATCCGCTTTACGGCGATGTCTCGATCACCAGGGCCGAGCGGCCCGGGCCGGTGTGGCGGGACCCGGATGTGGTGCTTGTCGAGCGCACGCTGCTCGACCGGCTCAATCTCGACATCGGCAGCAAGATCGCCATTGGCGATGCGACCGTGACCATCGGCGGCATTCTCGGCGAGCAACCTGACCGCCTCGCTGACCGCCTCGCCTATGGACCGAAGCTGCTCATGTTCCGGGACACGCTTGCGCATACCGGGCTGGTCCAGCCTGGCAGCCTGATCCGCTGGACGTATCGGGTGAAGCTCCCCGAAGCGCGCTCTGCCGACAAGGAGTTCCTGGTCGAGACGCGGAACAACGTCGAAAAGCAATTTCCGCAGTCGGGCTTCGCCATCCACGACTGGACCGATCCGGCGCCATCGCTCCGCCGCGACGCCGACCGTTTTACCCAGTTCATCAGCTTCGTTGGGCTGACCGCGCTCCTTCTCGGCGGCATCGGCGTCGGCAATGCCATCCGCAGCTACATGGCCAAGAAACGCGAGGTCATCGCCACGTTCAAATGCCTCGGCGCGACGAGCCGCCTCGTGCTCTTGGTCTATCTCATCCAGGCGTTGCTGCTCGCCACTGTCGGCATCGCCATTGGTCTTCTCATCGGCGCGCTCACCCCTGCCCTTCTTGCCGCGCTCTACGCTGACGCGCTACCGATCACGCTCGCGATCGAGCCGCACCCCATGCCGCTCATCGCCGCTGCGCTGGCTGGCCTTCTCACCATGGTGCTGTTCGTGCTGTGGCCTCTCGGCCGCGCCGCGAGCGTCTCACCCGCGGTGCTGATGCGCGCGCATCTCACCGAAGAGCGCGAGCGCTCGCCATGGCCTTACGCAGTTGGCTCGGCCGTGGCAGGCATCGCGCTGTTCGCGCTCGCAATCGCGGGATCGGAGGAACGCGCGATCACCGCCTCAATCTCGGCCGGCATCGTGCTCGCCTTCCTGCTGCTCACGGGCTTCGGGTTGCTGGTCCAGCGCCTCGCGGCGAAGCTCCGCCGCGCCAAGCCGACCTCTCTTGCGCTTGCCATCGCCAGCATCGGAGGACCTGGCTCGCTCGCCCGCGCCATTGCCGTATCTCTCGGCTTGGGACTTGGGCTGCTCGTGGCGACTGCGCTTATCTATCGCGCCCTGCTCAAGGAGATCGAGGGCAATATCGAGGCCGACGCGCCTGCCTATTACTTTGTCGATGTGGAGGAATCCGACATCGGCAAGTTCGGAGACACGGTGAAAGCGATCGTGCCCGACGCCAAGCTCGACGATGCGCCGATGCTGCGGGGGCGCATCGTTGCGCTTAAGGGCGTGCCCGCCGAGAAGGTCGAGGCCGATCCCGATGCGCGCTGGGTGCTGTCCGGCGACCGCGGCCTCACCTACACCGATGCCGTTCCGCCCGCCTCGACCCTGGTTGAAGGCACGTGGTGGCCCAAGGATTATTCCGGGTCCCCGCTCGTCTCTTTCGACGCCGAGCTCGCGAAGGGGTTGGGGCTCAAGCTCGGCGATACCATCACGGTCAATATTCTCGGCCGCAACGTCGATGCCAAGATCGCGAGTCTGCGCAAGATCGACTGGGAGTCGCTTGCCATCAACTTCGTCATGGTGTTCTCGCCGAATACCCTTGCCGGCGCGCCCCACCGCGCACTCACCACGCTCGAGCTGCCCAAGGGCACCGACCCCGCGCTCGAAGGCAAGGTGATCCAGGCGCTCTCTGAACGCTTTCCGCTCGTCACCGCCGTCAAGGTGGGCGACATCGTCGCGGCCGCCAAGGAGCTGCTTGCCAAGGTCATGACCGCGATCAAAGCGACGGCGGGGGTCACGCTGCTGATCGGCGCTGCCGTGCTCGCCGGCGCGGTCGCCGCAGGCCAGCAGCAGCGGAAATATCTCGCCGTGCTCTACAAGACGCTTGGCGCGACGCGCTGGCGCATCGTCAGCGCTGAGCTGCTGGAGTTCGGATTGCTTGGCCTGGCCACGGCCCTACTCTCAGTCCTGATTGCGACGATCACGGCATGGGCTTTGTGCAAATGGGCATTTGACGTGACCTTCGTGTTCTCGCCTCTTGCCGTGTTCGAGACCGTTTTGCTTGCCCTCGCTCTTGTCTTGGCGGTGGGTGCACTCACCACCTGGCGCCTGCTTTCGGTCAAGGCCGCACCCTATTTGCGCACGGAATAACGTGTCTTATTCGGTATGTGGCAGTCACGTCCGCGTGATCTTGCGCGGGCCGGCTCAACCCCCCATATTCGGGGCCAAAATGTCTTCTCAACGTTGGCGCAGCTAGGGGAAAAGGACCCTCACACACATGGCTGATCTCGACAGACGTTACGCGCAAGGGACGACCGTCGGCCGCACCGAGGTAGGTGTCATCGACCAGGGCCTGCGCGCCTACATGGTCCGCGTCTACAACTACATGGCGTCCGGGGTAGCGATCACCGGCCTCGTGGCCTACCTGATCTATGCCATGTCCGTCACGCAGGGCACGGGCGGGCTCGAGCTGACTTCGTTCGGCTCGTTCATGTTCACGAGCCCGTTCAAGTGGGTGGTGATCTTCGCGCCGCTTGCCATGGTATTCTTCATCTCGGCGCGCATCGGCTCGATGAGCCTCCAGACCGCCCAGATCTCGTTCTGGGTCTTCGCGGCGCTCATGGGCGCGTCGATCTCCTCGATCTTCCTCGTCTATACCGGCGAGAGCATGGCGCGGGTGTTCTTTATCACCGCGGCCGCCTTCGGCGGACTGTCGCTGTGGGGCTACACCACCGGTCGCGACCTCTCCGGCTGGGGCTCGTTCCTGTTCATGGGCCTGATCGGCATCATCATTGCCTCGCTCGTGAACCTGTTCGTGGGCTCGACCGCGCTGCAATTCGCCGTGTCGGTGATCGGCGTCTTGATCTTCGCAGGGCTCACTGCCTACGACACGCAGCAGATCAAGGAGATGTACTATGTCGGCGACGATGGATCGGTCGCCGGCCGCAAGGCGGTGATGGGAGCGTTGAGGCTCTATCTCGACTTCATCAACCTGTTCATGCTGCTGCTCCAGCTGTTCGGCAACCGCCGCTAGGCGCGAGCCTCCAACAACAGGGCACTATGAGGCCCCGGCTCCGGCCGGGGCCTTTCCTTTTGTCCAACGATAGGGGTCAGGCTTCGACGAGGCGAAGGCCTTTGTCGAGCGCGCGGAGCACGCGGGCGAGGTCATGCCCGCGCTTCAGGATCAGCCCGGTCGCGGCAATCACGCTATAGGCACCCTGGCGGCGGGCGAGCTTGGGCGCCTTTTCGATGCGGTAGAGCGGGGATTCAGAGGCGCGGCGGAAGACCGAGAACACGGCCTTCTCTCTCATCGTGTCGATGGCGTAGTCGCGCCACTCGCCGCTCGCCACCTTTCGCCCGTAGACATTCAGGATTTGGCTGAGTTCCCGGCGGTCAAACGCGATGCCGCCGCGCCGAGCACCCCCCTCGAAAAGATTTCCTTCGCCGCCGGCCCTGGGGACCAGCGGCACGACTATGGGTTCCGTTTCGCTCAAATCGCGCCTCCTGTAACGGAAGCTTCATGATGAACGCAGCGTCGGCGAAATTCAAGACGATGGCGCCGCGTACACAAGGTGTAACACAATGAAACATAAATCACAGTTCCGCCCTAGTTCGGTCTATGCCACGCCCCAAAGAAACGTATCATGTGCATCGTTGCCTCTCGGCCCGGTCCAATAGAGAGGCTTCGGAATCTCAGCCCCCCAGCCCCCCCGGGGTCTTCTCTCGGACCGGGCCATTTCATTCAAGTAAGATCAACGGGTCGGTTCGCCGGCCCGTTTTGTTTTGGGAAGTTGGCTTAGAACGGGGGAGGACGATCAGGTGCCGTCGGCGGCAAGCTCATACTCGGCCGCGCCGAGTATAGGACCGGCATCCTCCACTTGCAGAAGCGCCATGAGGCAATCACCGCCCATCGCCTTGAGGTCCTTGAGCGGCAGCCTCAGCGTCATTGCTTCGCCCTCCCACATACCGACCGGCGACAGCTCGCGCACCGGATGATGATAGCTCAAATTGCGGCCGCGATTCTCGCCACGGGTGATCGCGACGGTCTCCTTCTCCTTGGCAACGACGAGCCAAACGGTCGCGGCACGCGTGTGGGATGGCTCCGGCGCCGCGGCAACGTCGATCACGAGCGTGCTGCCGTCGGCGCGCATGCTGACCGGCACTTTCACATTGGCGAGTCTTCTCGAGGAGTCCCTCATGGCCTGCTTGATGGCGTTCTCATCGCTGCCATTGACGTGGATGATGCCGTCGACCACGACCTGCGGCGTATAGACCCTGCCGTCGCCGCGCGCGCGCGCATATTCGCGCTGGCGTTCGCTGTTTGAGGCGCTCGACAGCGTGTCGCGCCAGCCGAGATAGTTCCAATAATCGACCGAATAGGAGAGCGCGACGATGCCGGGCCGTTCGGCGAGCTCGCCGAGAAGCTGGTCTGCCGGAGGACATGAGGAGCAGCCTTGGCTCGTGAACAACTCGATGACGGCATCGGTCGGCCGCCCCGGCTGAGGCGGCTCGGCAAGTCCGGACAGGACCGGGACGACGAGGACAAGCGCAACGACGATAGCGCCTGAACCGATGCTGGTAAGGAATTTCATGACCTCCGTAGAATGCAGGAAGCGAAGCGAAATTTCCGGGAAAAAAGCTCAACTCCGGGTCACAACTGAGTGAGCGGGAAATGCCAAAATTCGAGCCTTCCCAATGCGGTCCAGCCCACCCGCAGAGTTGACGGGCGGCGCCGTCACGTAACAACTGACGCGACGCTGCAAACCTCGGTCTCTCAATGGACGCTCTTACCCTTTTCGGTTTTGCCGCCGTCTCGCTGATGCTGCTCTGCTATGCGCTCGAGGATCGCAGCCCGTGGTATGTGTTCGGCTTTGCTATAGCCTGCGCGCTCTCCGGCCTCTACGCCGTGCTGCAAGGGGCATGGCCATTCGGGATCGTCGAGGGCGTCTTCACCGTCGTCGTGCTGCGCCGCTGGAGGTCGCGCCTCAAGCCTGCGTGAGCTGCACAGTCCTCACGCGGCAGGCCGTGCAAGCTCGCGCAGCACGTAGTGCAAGATGCCGCCATTGCGGAAATAGTCGAGCTCGTCGAACGTATCGATCTCCGCGCGCAAGGGAACCGCGCGCTTCTCGCCGCTCGGATAGGTGATATCGGCCTCGAGCCACTGCATCGGCTTGATGTCGGCAAGTCCGCGCAGGCTCACCCTCTCGTCGCCCTTGAGGTTGAGCCCTCTCCACGACATGCCCTCGGCGAACACGAGCGGAAGCACGCCCATGCCGATCAGGTTAGAGCGATGGATGCGCTCGAAGCTCTCGGCGATCACCGCACGCACGCCCAAGAGCCGCGTGCCCTTGGCGGCCCAGTCGCGCGACGATCCGGTGCCGTATTCCTTGCCGGCAAAGATCACGAGCGGCACGCCTTCGGCCCGGTAGCGCATGGCGGCATCATAGATCGGTAGACGTTCCCCGGACGGATAGTGCACGGTCACGCCACCTTCGACGCCCGGCACCATCTGGTTCTTGATGCGCGTGTTGGCGAAGGTGCCGCGCATCATCACCTCGTGATTGCCGCGCCGCGAGCCGTAGGAATTGAAGTCGTGGGCCGCAACCCCGTGCACATTAAGGTAAAGCCCGGCGGGGCTGTCGCGCCTGATGCCGCCGGCGGGCGAAATATGGTCGGTGGTGATCGAGTCGTTGAACAGCCCGAGAATGCGCGCGCCCTCGATATCGGTCACCGGCGACGGCGTCAGCGACATGTCGGTGAAGTAAGGCGGATTCTGCACGTAGGTCGAGTGTGAATCCCAGCCATAGGTGAGCCCGCCTTTCACTTCGATCTGGCGCCATTCCGGGTCGCCGCGGAACACGTCGGCGTAGCGCTTCTTGAACATCGACTTCTTGACCGCCTTGCGCACCACCTTGGCGATCTGCTTCGCCGACGGCCAAATGTCCTTGAGGTAGACCGGTTCGCCGTCAGAGTCGGTGCCGAGCGGTTCCTTGGCGAGATCGACCGCGACCGAGCCAGCGAGCGCATAGGCCACCACCAGCGGCGGAGAGGCGAGATAGTTCGCGCGCACGTCGTGATTGACGCGGCCCTCGAAATTGCGGTTGCCGGAGAGCACCGCGGCGACGGCGAGATGATGTTCGTGGATGGTATGCGAGATCTCCTCCGGCAACGGTCCCGAATTGCCGATGCAGGTCGTGCAGCCATAGCCGACGAGGTTGAAGCCGAGCTTGTCGAGGTCCTTCTTAAGCCCTGCCTCGTCGAGATAGTCGGTGACCACTTGCGAGCCAGGGGCGAGTGAAGTCTTGACCCAAGGCTTGACGTTCAAGCCTCGCTTCACCGCGTTCTTGGCGAGCAGACCCGCCGCGATCATCACGGAAGGGTTGGACGTGTTGGTGCAGGAGGTGATGGCAGCGATCACCACGTCGCCATGACGAAGATCGAAATTCTTCCCTTTGACCGGGACGCGCAGGCCAGCCTCGTCGCCCTTGTCATATTCCTTGTCGAGCACCTCGGCGAAGGCGTGTGCAGCACGGGCAAGCGGCACGCGATCCTGCGGGCGCTTGGGCCCGGCGAGCGAAGGCTCGACATCGCGAAGGTCGAGGTGGAGCATCTTGGAGAAGACCGGATCTGACGTAGAGTCGTCGCGATAGAGTCCCTGCGCCTTGGCGTAGGCCTCCACCAGGTCGATCCGCCAGCGCTTGCGCCCCGTGGCCTTGAGATAGCCAAGCGTCTCCTCGTCGATCGGGAAGAAGCCGCAGGTCGCGCCGTACTCCGGCGACATATTGGCGATGGTGGCGCGGTCCTCAAGCGGCAGATTGTCGAGACCGGTGCCGAAGAACTCGACGAACTTGCCGACCACGCCGGCGCGCCTGAGCATCTCGGTTACTGTCAGCACGAGGTCGGTCGCGGTGACGCCGTC
>JBKOWI010000005.1:0-16933 GCA_046724315.1 Pseudomonadota bacterium
AGAGGTTCAGTTCCAGGAAGATCGACGTCGAGCTGGTTGATGAAGATCAGCACGGCGAGCACGGCGACATAGAAGCGGAATGCGGCTTCCTGTCCATTCCACGTCGCCGACTGCCACATGGCGAACCATTCACCGGCAACCACCATGAAGCCGAAGAACCAGACGAGGAAGGCAAGCGCCGACGCGGCGATGACGTAGGTTTTTGCCCGGTTGAAACGCGCGGCTGGTGCGTTACGGGCCTGGAAGAGGCGGATAGCGCCGGCGAGATAGAGAATGCCGGTGATGCCTTCGGCGACAATGATGGCTGCGTAAGCTGCGCGCCAGAGCACCGGATTGGTGATCGACCGGTACATCAGCGCGTTGCCGGGATAAGTCGTGTCCATGCTCATCACGTGCTGCACGAACAGGTAGTTCGTGCCGTAATCGGTTATGTTGTCGAAGGTGACGAGCAGGCAAAAAGCGGCAAGCACCAGGCTCATGATGATCTTGGCATAGCGCGTGATCAGCATGATAAGCCCGGTTCACCTGTACAGATCATTTCATTGGGCGAGCTTCGCCAAAGCTCCCTGGCAATCGGGCGACAGCGATGCCTTGTTGCTCTCGAGGCAGCGGAGCTGACGGCCGTCACCGTATTCCACGCCAGCGCAATAGGCATCGAGATCCTTGCGGCAGCTGCGAAAGACCATCAATTTCTTGCGCGGCGGGATGATGCCGATAATGGTTGGCGATGTCTCGGGCGCGAGTGCGGCCGCCGGCTGCTTCGCGGGGGCGCTAGAGTTTGGCTCTTCCGCCGCTGCCGATGCTTTCGCCTTCGCCTGAGCCGCTGAGGATGCGGGAGATTGCGTCGTGGCAGAATGGGTTGGCGCTCCCGGCTTTTCCGAGGCCTTTGCTGCAGCCTTAGGCTCCGATTGAGGAGCGGGCTGAGGCGCGCTCTGCGGCGTCGCAGCTGCGGTGCCTGGCTTGGGCGCTTGCGGCGAAGATGGGGCCGCAGCCGTAGCAGGAGGGGCTGCAGTGGCCGACGGCTGTGCTGGCGCAGCCGGTGCACCCTCCTGCTTTGCGGGAGCCGGGGCGGCGCTCGGGGCTTTGGGCGTGGCGGCGGCAATGGCGGCCTGCACAGCCTGCTGGCAAGGAGCGGACAGGCTCGCGAGATTCTTCTTGAGGCATTGAAAGGCCTCAGTCCCACCGCGCGGTACGCCCCAGCATTTCGCCATGAAATCGGACCGGCAGTTGGATTTGACGGCAGCGATCTGGTCCTCGCTTGGCTGTTGCGCTGCCGTCTGACCGGCACCACACAGAGCCGCCGCCAATACGAGGATGCAAATCGAAGTCGTCTCCGCAGACGCGAAGACCCTCATCAAAATCCTCCCCAATATCAAAGTTTTAGTTTTTGCTTTTATCGACCAGCGCCCGCTCGGCAATCCACGGCATCATGGCGCGCAGGCGCTTGCCCACGGCTTCCATATCGTGGTTGTCGCATTTGGCGCGCATCGCCTTGAACGAGGTCTGGTTGACGCGGTTCTCGAGCATCCAGTCCTTGACGAACTTGCCGGACTGGATGTCGTCCAGGACCTGCTTCATCGCCTCACGGCTCGCTTGGCCCACCACCCGCGGTCCCGAGACATACTCGCCATACTCCGCCGTGTTTGATACCGAGTAGTTCATGTTGGCGATGCCGCCCTCATAAATGAGGTCGACGATAAGCTTCACCTCGTGCACGCATTCGAAATAGGCCATCTCCGGCGCGTATCCAGCAGCGACCAGTGTCTCGTAGCCATTCCGCATCAGCTCGACCAGCCCGCCGCACAGCACCGACTGCTCGCCGAACAGGTCGGTCTCGCATTCCTCGCGGAACGTCGTCTCGATGATGCCAGCCCGGCCGCCCCCAATCGCCGCGGCATAAGAGAGCGTCAAGTCGTGGGCATTGCCCGTCGAGTCCTGGGCAATTGCCATGAGACACGGGACGCCGGCGCCGCGCGAATATTCCGCACGCACGGTGTGACCTGGACCCTTGGGCGCAACCATGCACACATCCATGTCTGGACGCGGCTCGATCAGATTGAAGTGGATGTTGAGGCCGTGGGCAAAGAACAGCGCCGAGCCCTGCTTCATATTGGGTTTAAGATCGCGCTCCCAGATCCCGGCCTGGAGCTCGTCGGGGGTGAGCATCATTACGACGTCAGCCCATTTGGCGGCGGCAGGCACGTCCATGACTTTGATGCCGGCCTTTTCGGCCTTGGCCGCGGACTTCGAGCCTGGCCTAAGGCCAACGGCAACGTCCTTAACGCCTGAATCGCGCAGGTTCAGAGCGTGGGCGTGTCCCTGGCTGCCATAGCCGATGATGGCGACCTTCTTACCCTTGATCAAATTGAGATCGGCATCCCGATCGTAATAGACACGCATACGAATTTCCCTGCCCTAATGTCTCCCGGTTACGGCTCCGCGGCGTTTGTGCCGTCCGACCAGCCAAATAGCAAGTGGTGAGCTACATGCGCTCGGGGCCGCGCGAGATGGCGGCGAGCCCCGTGCGCGAGACTTCGACCAGGCCGAGGGGCTGCATCAGCACGATGAACTGATCGATCTTCGATTGCTTGCCGGTAATCTCGAACACGAAATGCTCGGTGGAGGCATCGATGACCTGCGCGCGGAAGGCCTCGGCGAGGCGCAAGGCCTCGACCCGCTTCTCGCCTTTGCCTGCGACCTTGACCATCGCGAGCTCGCGCTCGATGGGGTTGCCCTTGACGGTGAGGTCGGTCACTGAGTGCACCGGCACCAGCCGCTCGAGCTGATGCTGGATCTGTTCGATCACCATGGGCGTGCCGGTGGTGACGATGGTAATGCGCGAAAGATGCGCCTCGTGCTCGGTCTCCGACACCGTGAGCGACTCGATGTTGTAGCCGCGGCCGGAAAATAGCCCGATAACGCGCGCGAGCACGCCTGGCTCGTTGTCGACGAGCACGGTCATGGTGTGCGTCTCGAGCTGTTCGTTGCGGTGCTCGAGCGGGTAGGCCGATCCGGGCTGTGCCATTAGTGCCCTCCCCCTGCGTCAGCCTCGCTGGAGTTATGGGATCCCTTCGCGCCGCCGAGCTCGATCATCCGCAGCGCAGTGGCGATGAGGAAGATCGAGGCGGGCAGCACCAGCATCGGCCAATCGAATGGCTTGTCGAGCTCGACGGTACCGACCACCACGCGGGCAAAGATGACGATGAGGACCACGATCACCACCTCGGCAAGAGTCGCCTTGAGCTGGCCGACGCCCTCCACCTTCATCCAGTTCGGTAGTCTGCGCCCATAGCCTTCGGGCAAACTGAACACGAAGCCGATGGCGATGCCATAGGCGAAGATCACGAGGACAATGCCGAACAGGAACGCGTCGACGGCCTCGAGTACGGGCACGACGACCTGCTGGCCTGCGAAGAAATCGTGCCAGGCGTGATAGAGGAACGAGCTGCCCTGAAGGAACATGAGCAGCGCTCCAACCATGGCGCCAGCCGAGCCGATCAGCATGATGGCGCGAAGCCCAAGCAGAAAACCGAGCACGCCGTGCATCGCTACACCATCACCTTGCCTTCTTCGGTGATCGCGTTCTCGATGTCCTCCTCGGTGAGGTCGTCGCCCATCAGCATGTGATTGTGCGCCTCCCCGCTCGGAATCATGGGGAAGCAATTGGCGTGCTTGTCCACCCGGCAATCGAAGATCACGGGCTTGGGCACGGCGATCATCTCGCGGATGGCGTCATCAAGCTCGGAAGGCTTCTCCGCCCTGATGCCGACCGCTTGATAAGCCTCGGCGAGCTTCACGAAATCCGGCAGAGCGGCAGTGTAGGAATGCGAATAGCGGCCGCCATGCAACAGCTCTTGCCACTGGCGCACCATGCCCATGTACTCGTTGTTCAAAATGAAGATCTTGATCGGCAGGTCGTATTGGGCCGCCGTTGACATCTCCTGCATCGTCATCAGCACCGAGGCCTCGCCGGCAATGTCAATGACCAGCGAGTTCGGATGCGCAACCTGCACACCGACGGCTGACGGCAGGCCGTAGCCCATGGTGCCGAGCCCGCCAGAGGTCATCCAGCGGTTCGGCTCCTCGAATTTGAAGAACTGGGCCGCCCACATCTGATGCTGGCCGACTTCGGTGGTGATGTAGGTGTCGTAATCGCGAGTCAGCGCGTAGAGGCGCTCGATCGCGTATTGCGGCATGATCACGTCGTCGCGCTTGCGATAGTGCAGGCATTTCCGTGCGCGCCAGCGGTCGATCTCGGTCCACCACGCCTTTAGCGCGGCCTTGTCCACCTTTGGCTTCTTGGTCTGCCATGCATCGATCATCTGCTGCAGGACATGCGCGCAGTCGCCGACGATAGGCACGTCGACCTTGACGTTCTTGTTGATCGACGAGCGGTCTATATCGACATGGATCTTCTTCGAGCCCGGCGAGAAAGCATCGACGCGCCCCGTGATGCGGTCATCGAAGCGCGCGCCGATGCAAATCATCACGTCGCAATCGTGCATGGCGTTGTTGGCTTCGTAGGTGCCATGCATGCCGAGCATGCCGAGCCACTGCTTGTCGGAAGCGGGGTAGGCGCCGAGGCCCATCAACGTCGAGGTGATGGGGAAGCCAGTCATGCGCACAAGCTCGCGCAGGCGCTGGCTCGCCAGCGGGCCAGAATTGATGATGCCGCCGCCGGTATAGAACAGCGGCCGCTTGGCGTGCGCCATCAAGTCGATGGCGGCTTCGACCGCGCGCTCGTCGCCAACGGTCCTCGGGTTGTAGCTTTTGTGCTGCGAGTTGGTGAGCCCGGTATAGTCGCCGCGCTGAAACTGGATGTCCTTCGGGATATCGACCACGACGGGACCTGGGCGGCCGGTGCGCGCGACGTAGAACGCCTCGTGCAGGACGCGCGAAAGAGAATTGACGTCCTTGACGAGATAATTGTGCTTGGTGCAGGGGCGAGTGATACCGACGGTATCGCATTCCTGGAAAGCGTCATTGCCGATGAGATGCGTCGGCACCTGTCCGGTGATGCAGACCACGGGAATCGAGTCCATCAGCGCGTCCGTCAGGCCGGTCACGGCGTTAGTCGCGCCAGGGCCCGAGGTCACGAGCAGGACGCCGACCTTCCCGGTCGAGCGCGCATAGCCCTCGGCAGCATGGGCCGCGCCCTGCTCGTGGCGGACGAGGATGTGCTTGATCCTGTCCTGCTGGAACAGCTCGTCATAGATCGGCAGGACCGCGCCACCCGGATAGCCGAAAATGTGCTCGACGCCCTGATCGGCGAGAGCCTGAAGCACCATCTGGGCGCCCGTCATTGCGCGCGACATCTCTAGTCCCACTGACAAAAACCGGCCCAGCGCCTCGCGGCTTGCGGCCGGTCAAAATCTAAGGAGTGGCGGAAAAAGCCTTAACAAGCGGCGCACCCTAAGGCTTGGCCCAGAAAGGGTCAATGAAGAATGCGAATGAATGGCAAGGTTAGCCGTCATTTGCTTTCCATAAATTATCATTTTCAGCGGTCTAGCTGTGCTTTTCTTGCGCATAGGCCCTTCGTCGATACGCGGGCTGGTAGAACACGGGTGGACAATGACGGCACTTACGCCTATGTGGCTACCGCTTCATGGATCGCGCGGCAGGTTTTGGCGTTCGGCGATACCTATAGTCCTCTTCCACCCTTCACTTCATGCCGCAGGTCCAAACAGAGCTTGCTGCCGCCAATGGCGCTGAGATCGGGGCGCGCTCGCCCCATACTTTCTGGGCGCTGACCCTCGGAAGCATGGGCGTCGTGTTCGGGGACATCGGGACGAGCCCCCTCTATGCCTTTCGGGTCGCCTTGGATGCCGCTGCAGAGCCAAATGGTATTGTCACGCGCGAGATCGTGCTCGGCGTGCTGTCGCTCATCCTTTGGGCGCTGATTCTCGTCGTCACCTGCAAATACGTGCTCATTCTGCTGCGCGCCGACAATAAAGGCGAAGGCGGCACACTGTCGCTCATGGCTCTCGCTCAGCATGCGCTAGGCCTGGGCCGCATCCGGTTCGGCATGTTCCTTCTCGGCATGATCGCGGCGTCGCTGTTCTACGGCGATGCGCTGATCACCCCTGCCATCTCGGTGCTGTCGGCGGTCGAAGGCTTGGAGGTCGCGGCGCCCCAGCTCCAACAATATGTGGTGCCGCTAACCGTGATCATCCTCGTCGCGTTGTTTGCTTTGCAGTCGCACGGCACGGCGCGCGTTGCGTCGTTTTTCGGACCAGTGATGACACTCTGGTTCGTGACGATCGCAGCAGCGGGGCTTGCCCATATCGCCGACGACCCCGGCGTCTTGGCAGCGCTCAATCCGGTGCATGCCGCCCGCTTTTTGTCGAGCCACGGATATATCGGCCTAGTTACGCTTGGCGCCGTGTTTCTCGCCGTCACCGGCGCAGAGGCGCTGTACGCCGATCTCGGGCATTTTGGACGCAAACCGATTCAGACGGCGTGGCTGTTCCTCGTACTGCCCGCCCTCGTCATTAACTATTTCGGCCAGGGTGCGCTCGTGCTCGCGGACAATAGCGCCATCGCCAATCCATTCTACCGCATGGTGCCCGAATGGGCGCTCTATCCCATGATCGCTCTCGCCACCGCGGCCACGATCATCGCAAGCCAGGCAGTCATCACCGGCGCTTTCTCCCTCACCAACCAGGCTGTGCAACTCGGGCTACTGCCGCGGCTTCAAGTCAAGCGCACCTCGCCGACCCAGGCTGGCCAGATCTACATTCCCCGCATCAGGGCCCTTTTGCTGGTCGGCGTCATCATGCTGGTCTTGATGTTCCGCTCCTCGACCGGGCTCGCCTCGGCCTATGGGGTCGCCGTGAGCGGCACCATGCTGGTCGATGGGCTGATGGGCTTCATCGTGATCTGGAGGGTGTGGAACTGGTCGCTTGGGGCGGCGCTCACCCTGATGCTGCCCTTCATGGTCATCGATCTCATCTTTCTCAGCGCCAACCTGCTCAAGGTACCGCAGGGCGGCTGGGTGCCGCTCCTGATCGGCGGCTGCCTTGTCGTGGTCATGCTCACTTGGCGAAAGGGCGCGCACATCCTTGCCCAGAAGACGAGGCGTTTGGAAATGCCGGTGGAAGAGCTGATCCGCATATTGGAGAAGAACCCACCGCCCCGCGTGCCCGGCACAGCCGTATTCCTAACTGCCGCTCCCGAGAGCACCCCGACCGCGCTGCTGCACAGCCTCAAGCATTACAAGGTGCTGCATGAGAACAATGTGATCCTGACCATCAACATCGAGAATTTTCCACGCGTCCCGCCGCAGGACCGCGTGGTCATGGAGAGCATCGGCGATCATTTCATGCGCGTTATCCTGCGCTTCGGCTTCATGGAGACGCCGAATATCCCCAAGGCGCTCGCCATCGCCCGCAAGGCCGGATGGAGCTTCGACATCATGTCGACCTCGTTTTTCTTGTCGCGACGCGCACTCCGCCCCGACGCGCGCTCGGGCATGCCGGCATGGCAGGACCGGCTCTTCATTTTCCTCGCGCAGAATGCCGATGATGCATCGAGTTATTTCCAGCTCCCGACTGATCGCGTGGTCGAAATCGGCACCCAGGTCACTGTTTAGCCGCACGCGCGTTAAGTAAGTCGCACGTTAAATGACCGGCACGCGATATGGACATTCCAGGATTGTTTCGGTCTCATTCGCGGTCGAGAGCAGGATTTTGCGCGGCCGGTTACGTTGTATGTCCCTGTCCACCCGCGGCTAGTTTCTCACCACTCCCATGACACAGGATGCCAAAGCCAGCAGGGCCATCGAAGGCTCTGAGTCAGAGGCAGCGCCGACTCGCAACTTCTTGGCGCTCATGCTCGGCTCGATCGGTGTCGTCTATGGCGACATCGGCACGAGCCCGCTTTATGCCTTTCGCGAGTCGGTACTGGCGGCGACTGGCCACAATGCAGCGGCCAGAGAAGAGGCGATTCTCGGCATCCTCTCGCTCATCATCTGGGCGCTGCTCCTCATCGTCACAGTTAAATACGTGGTCATCCTGCTCCGCGCCGACAATAACGGCGAGGGCGGCACCCTGGCTTTGATGGCTCTCGCCAGTCGTGCGCTCGGAGGAAAAAGCTTCACGATCATACTGCTCGGTATGATCAGCGCCGCGCTGTTCTATGGCGATGCGATGATCACGCCCGCGCTATCGGTGCTGTCGGCTGTAGAAGGGCTTGAGGTGATAGCGCCGGCTTTCGAGCGTTTTGTCGTTCCGCTGTCCGTCCTCATCCTGTTCGCCCTGTTCGCGGTACAATCGCGGGGCACGGCAAGGATCGCCGCTTTTTTCGGCCCTATCACGCTTGTCTGGTTCGTCGTGCTCGCCATCGGCGGGACATGGCATATCGCGCAAAATTTGACCGTGCTCGCAGCCTTCAATCCGCTTCACGGTGTGAGCTTCCTCTTTAGCCACGGCTATATCGGGCTGCTCACTCTTGGCGCCGTGTTCCTAGTGGTCACCGGCGTCGAGGCGCTCTATGCCGATCTCGGCCATTTCGGCAGGGGCCCGATCAAGATGGCGTGGCTCACGGTCTGCCTGCCGGCACTTACCCTCAATTATCTCGGCCAGGGCGCGCTACTGCTTGCCACGCCGGCGGCAATTGAGAACCCGTTCTTCTTGCTCTACCCGCAATGGACGCTATTGCCCATGGTGGTCCTTGCTACTGCCGCTACCGTCATCGCGAGCCAGGCGGTGATTTCGGGCGCCTATTCGCTGACTCGGCAGGCAGTTCAACTCGGCCTCCTGCCGCGCCTCGATATCCGCCATACTTCGGAGGCACAGTTCGGGCAAATCTACATCCCGCGCGTCAACACGCTGCTCCTGATCGGCGTGGTTCTTCTCGTCGTTCAGTTCAGGTCCTCCGGCGCGCTCGCTTCGGCCTATGGCATCGCGGTGACGGGCACCATGGTGGTCACGGCGGCCCTCGCGTTCATCGTGATCTGGAAATATTGGAAATGGCCGATCTGGTGGGCGGCGGCGCTCATGGTGCCGTTCCTCCTAATCGATCTCGCCTTTCTCGGCGCCAACCTGCTCAAGGTTTTCAGCGGCGGGTGGGTGCCGCTCTTAATCGGCGCCATGGTGATGGTGGTGATGCTCACCTGGCGCAGGGGGGCGCGCATCCTTGCCACCAAGACGCGACGTCTAGAGACGCCAATCGACAGCCTAATCCAGTCGCTCGACAGGAAGCAGCCGTACAAGGTCCCGGGGACTGCCGTGTTCCTCACCGCAGATCCTTCGAGCGCGCCGACAGCCCTGCTGCACAGCCTCAAACACTACAAGGTGCTGCATGAGCAAAATGTCGTGCTCACCATCATCATCGAATCCACGCCCCGGGTGGCCGCGGCCGACCGCGTCACCCTCGAGCCGCTCGGCAAGATCTTCACGCGCATTCTGATCCGTTTCGGCTTCATGGAGACGCCGAACATCCCGAAGGCACTCGCGCTCGCCCGCAAGCGCGGCTTGAGCTTCGATATCATGTCGACCTCGTTCTTCTTGTCGCGGCGAGCGGTACGCCCGGACCCAAAGTCGGGGATGCCGGTCTGGCAAGATCGGCTGTTCATCATCCTCGCCAAAAACGCCGATGATGCGTCGAGCTACTTTCACCTTCCCACCGACCGGGTGGTCGAGATCGGTACGCAAGTCACGGTGTGAGGAGGCGGGCCTTTGTGGCTTCGACCGCGGCGGCGGCATCGGGAAACCACTCCCAGTCGGCCATATAGCGCCTGAGCCAGGTCATCTGCCGTTTGGCATAGCGCCGAGTCTCGGTCTTGGCCTTGGCCTTGGCCTCCTCGAGGCTTGCGGCGCCAGCAAGATAAGCCCTCAACTCACGCACGCCATGAGCGCGCATGGCGGGAAGGCCATCGTCAAGCGCGAGCGCGACAAGAGCGCGTACCTCATCGAGCGCGCCGGCCTCGATCATACGATCAAATCTCGAGTCGATCGCGGCATAAAGCGGCTCGCGCTCGGGCGCGATGACGAGCTTCAGCGCGGTATCGGGATCGAGCAGAGGCGGCGCGTTCGCCCCCTGCCACTCGGCGAGCGAGACGCCAGTCGCGTCAATCACTTCAAGCGCACGCACGACCCGTTGCGTGTCGCTCGGCCTGACTTTGGCGGCGATAGCAGGATCGCGCGCTGCAAGTTCAAGGTGAAGCTCGCCGGCTCCGAGCGTCTCCGCTTGCGCGCGCCAATGGGCACGGGCCTCCGGCGGAATGTCGGGAACAGGCGCCAAGCCCTCAAGCAAAGCCTTGAAATAGAGGCCTGTGCCCCCGACCAGGATCGGCATCCTGCCAGCGCTTTGCGCCTCTGCGATCGCGTCCGACGCATCCTCAAGCCAGCTTCCAACCGAATACGCTTGGCTCGCAGAGATCGTGCCGTAAAGCAGGTGCGGAACCCGCCTCATCTCCTCCCGCGCAGGCTGCGCCGCGAGCACCTCGAGCTCGCGATAGACCTGCATCGAATCGGCATTGATGACGGTACCGCGCAAATCCGAAGCGAGCGCAAGGGCCGTAGCAGACTTGCCGCTCGCCGTCGGCCCGGCAATGAGAATTGAAGAGGCCGTCAGGGCCTAGCTCGTCGGCACGGCGACAAATCGGAGGCCGCCTTTGGCGTCGGACAGCAGGAACAGGACCGACTTGCGGCCGGACTTCCTCACCGCGAGCAGCCGCGCCTTGACGTCCTGCGGTTGCTTCACCTTCTCCTGCGTCACCTCGACGATAACGTCGCCCGGCTTCACGTCCTTCTGTGCCGCCGGGCTGTCAGGCTTCACCTCGGTGATGACTACGCCTTCCACCGATTTGCCGATGCCATATTGATTGCGCAGCTCGTCGGTCAGCGGAGCTATGGACAGTCCGAGTAGATCCTCCTTCTCGACGTCGGCTTGGGGTTGGCCCTCCTCGCCCTTGACCCCATCGGCGGCTTCCTCGTCCTCGGGCAATCGGCCGACCGTGACTGTGACGTCCACCATCTGGCCCTTGCGCATGAGCTCTATTGGCACGGCCTTGCCGATGGCAGTCGCAGCAACGGCGCGTGGCAGGCTGCGCATGTTGTCGATGGGCTGCCCGTCGAATTTGAGGATCACGTCGCTTTCCTCGATGCCCGCAGCGGCGGCCGGGCTGTCAGGCGAGACCTTGGCGACCAGAGCGCCCGCCGGCTCTTTGAGTCCCATGCTTGTGGCGATCTCCTCGGTCACGTTCTGCACATGCACGCCGAGCCAGCCGCGCCGCGTCTCGCCATATTGCTTGAGCTGATCGACCACCTGCACGGCGCTGTTCGAGGGCACGGCGAATCCGATGCCGATCGAGCCGCCCGTCGGCGAGATGATCGCCGTGTTCACGCCGATCACCTGCCCGTCCATGTTGAATAGCGGGCCGCCGGAATTGCCGCGATTGATGGCGGCGTCGGTCTGCAGAAAGTCATCGTAAGGGCCGGCATTGATGTCGCGTTTGGTGGCGGAGATGATGCCGACCGTGACGCTGCCGCCGAGGCCGAACGGATTGCCGATGGCCATCACCCAGTCGCCGACCCGCATCTTGGATGAGTCCCCAAACGTCACTGCCTCGAGCGGTTTCTTCGGCTCGACCTGGAGGAGAGCCAGGTCAGTCTTGGGATCGTGGCCCAAAATCTTCACGACTTTGAGCTTGGTGCCGTCGGTGAAATTGATGATGATCTCGTCGGCACCCTCGATCACGTGATTGTTGGTGACGATGAGGCCTGACGGGTCGATGACAAAGCCGGAACCGAGGGAGCTGACTTTGCGCGGCAGGCCCTCCTTGTCCTCGTCATCGAAGAAATCGTTGAAGAACTCCTCGAAAGGCGAGCCCTTGGGACCGGGCCCGGTGGGGCTGCTCTCGGCATTGCCCTTCAATGTCTGGGTGGTCGAGATATTGACTACCGTATCCTGAAGACCTTCGGCGACATCGGCGACCGACTCGGGCCCACGCGCGAAGCTCGGCGTGGGACCGAGCGGTATTCCGGCAAGAAGTGCAAAGCACGCCGCCGCGAAACACCAACGCCTAAGGCGAGGCATGGAGAGAAGGGCCTGAGTGCCAGCCGCCATCGATTGAAGTCTCCTTACCTCGCTCGTCGCCATCTAAACTCCCAGTGCGGCCATCTTAGCGGAAATTGCCAAGGGAAAGCACTCGCACGCAGAGCCGCGCCAAGCACTAACCGCGGATGAGCCAGATCAGGACTACGCCCGCGGCAACGGCAAGAGCCCCGGCGAGCCTGAGCGACGTCTCAGGAATATCCGCCGTTGCTTCGAGCATCTTACGCCCGAACCGCGGCGCAAGCGCCCAGAGCGAACCCTCGATGACGAGAACGAGCCCGAACGCAACAGCGAGGTCGCTCATGTCAGAGGCGCCGTCCCTATCGCGCCGGCCGCTTAAGGCGCCTGCGGGCCGCGCGGAGGCGCTTGATCGGCCGATACGTCGTGTTGCGGCTTTGGACCTGCGCCGGCAGCCGCGCCTTGCTCTGGCTCTGGGCCTGAGCCGTTGTCGGTTGGTGCAACGGGCTTTTCAGCGGGTTTTGAGGGCTCGGGCGAAGGCGCCGGACCCTGACCCTGTCCAGTCTTTCCGGTATCGTCGTTGAAATATTGGAAGAACTGCGAGTCGGGGCTCAACAGAAGCCGCGTATCGTCTGACTTCAGTGAAGCTTCGTACGCCTGCATCGACCGGTAGAAGGCAAAAAAGTCGGGGTCCTTGTTGAAGGCATCGGCGTAGATGCGGTTTCGCTCGGCATCGCCATCGCCGCGGATGCGCTCGGACTCGCCGGTGGCTTCGGCCTTGATCACCGTCACCTGACGGTCAGCGTCGGCGCGGATGCCGCGCGAGGCTCCCTCGCCTTCCGCCCTGATCTCCGCCGCCTGCTGCTGCCGCTCGGTCTGCATGCGCCGATAGATCGCCTGCATATTGGCCTCTGGCAAATCGACGCGTTTGATGCGCACGTCGACGACCTTGACGCCAAACGGCTCGGCCTCTTGGTTGACCTGGCTTGCGATGGTGCGCATCAGCGACTCACGTTTGTCGCGCACAACGGCGACGAAGCTTGCGCCGCCAAGCACACGCCGCAGCGAGGCCTCGAGCACTGCGCCTAGCCGCGAATTGGCGGTCTCCTCGTCACGCACGGCTTGGAAGAACAAGAGTGGATTAACGATCTTGTAGCGGGCAAAGGCGTCCACGACGAGACGCTTCTGATCCGACGCGATCACCTCCTCAGAGCCCGTGTCGATGTCGAGAATGCGCTTGTCGAAATACTCGACGTTCTGAATGAACGGGATCTTGAAATAGAGGCCTGGGCCGGCATTGTCTGAACCGAGCGTGGTCTCGGGACGGGTCTGCAGACCTCCAGTCGCCTCGGCGGCGCCTTCCTTCGCCGGGGTCAAGCCACCCGGCGCGTTGATCACGCGGATCGGATTGCCGAACTGCAGCACCAGCGCCTGTTGCGTCTGCTCGACGGTAAACAGGGAAAGATAACCCACCACCGCGGCAATGCCGAGCAGCACAATAAAGAAGGTCATTGTGGCGCGACTCATTGCGGCGGCTCCGCGCTGGGCGTGCGCTTTGAGAGATCCGGAAGCGGCAGATACGGCACGACCCCCTGTCCCGCCTTCTGGTCGATGATGATCTTGTCAGTGTCGCCCAGCACGCGCTGCATGGTTTCGATGAACATGCGCTTGCGGGTGACGTCCGGCGCAAGTTTGTACTGGTCATAGACCTTGAGGAAACGATCAGCCTCGCCCTTCGATTCAGCAATTACCTGTCCACGATAGCCTTGCGCCGCCTGGAGAATGCGCTCGGCATCGCCTTTGGCTTCCTGGATTACCTTGTTGGAGTAGGCTCTGGCTTCGTTCTGGAGCCGCTCCTTATCGGCGCGCGCCGCCTGCACGTCGCGGAAAGCGTCGATTACCTGCTGCGGTGGATCAACCTTCTGTAGCTGGACTTGCCGGACCAAAACGCCGGCGCCGTAGCTGTCCAAAGTCTGTTGCATGAGCTCCTGCACCGAGGCTTCGGTCTTGGCGCGCGCCTCCGTCAGGATCGGCTCGATGTCGCTCTGGCCGACGATCTCGCGCATGGCGCTCTCGGCCACGTCCTTCACCGTCCCTTCGGGGTTTTGAATGTTGAACAGATAGTCGGCCGCGTTCTTGATTTGCCAAAACACGACGAAATCGACATCGACGATGTTCTCGTCGCCTGTCAGCATCAGGCTTTCCTCGGGAACATCGCGAATCGCGCCAGATGTCTCGCGGCCGTCAGTGGCAGAGGAGCCGCGCATGCCGATCTCGATGCGATTGACGCGCGTGACCTTGGGCAGTGCGACTTGCTCGATTGGGTAGGGCCAGCGGAAGTTCAGCCCGGGCGGCAGCTGCCGCACGTATTTGCCGAACCGGAGCACGATGCCGAGCTCCTCGGGGTTGACCCGAACAGTGAAGCCGAAGAAACCAATCAGCGCGATTGCGACCACGGCAAGCAGCCCAACTAGGGGCCCGCTCATGCGGCCCCCAGGTATGGCTTGGCGGATGCGGTCCTGGCCGCGGCGTAGAATCTCTTCAAGATCAGGCTGCTGGCCGGGTCCTGTGGGACGTGGGCCCCAGGGGCCGCCACCGCCGCCTTTCCAACCGCCGCCCCCGCTTTGATTGCTCCAAGGCATGATGAATCGTTGTCCTGATGTAGTGTGAAGGGTGGCGCTAAAGACCGGCCGTGAGAAGTGATCAGCTAAAGAGTGAGACTAGCTGCATCAAAATGGCGGTCCTGCGACAAGGATCGCCATGGGTTATAGGCCAGCGGCCGGGGTCGCGCAATGCAGCCGACCTATGGGCCATCTGTCCTTTCGAGCACGACAAAGCTGAAGGCATGCTCGTCGCGCGGGCCGGCCTCGTGCCTCTCGCGAAAGACCTCGCGCCATTCGCGCTTGTCAAAGTCGGGGAACCAGGTGTCGGCCTCGGGCGAGGCGTGCACCTCAGTGAGATAAATGCGATGCGCTTGAGGAAGGACCTCGCGGAACACATCCTCGCCGCCGATCACCATGATCTCGCCGGCGTCGGTTCGCGCCGCCGAGTCCCGCGCGGCCGCGAGCCCCTCATCCAGGCTGTGGGCCATGACGGCATCGGGCGCGATGAAGCCTTGGTCGCGGGTGAGCACGATGTTGAGCCTGCCGTCGAGAACGCGAGGCAGCGACTTGAAGGTGCGCCGTCCCATGATCACCGGCTTGCCCATGGTGACTTTTCGGAAATAGCGCATGTCGCTCGACAGCCGCCACGGCAGCTCCCCGCCTCTGCCGATCGCGCCATTCTCGCCGATCGCGACGACGAGCGCGATGACGGGCCTCTCGCCCGTCCCCTTGCCAAGATTCACACCGCCACCTTGGCGCTGATCGCAGGATGCGGGTCGTAGCCGGCAAGCTTGAAGTCCTCATAGGCGAAATCAAACAGGGAGCGCACCTCAGGATTGATCTCCATGCGGGGAAGCGCGCGCGGCGAGCGCTTCAACTGTTCGTCAGCCTGATCGAGGTGGGTGAGATAGAGATGGGCGTCGCCGAACGTATGGACGAACTCGCCAGGCTCGAAGCCCGTCACTCGCGCCATCATCTGCGTGAGCAGCGCGTAAGAGGCGATATTGAAAGGCACGCCGAGAAACACGTCGGCGGAGCGCTGATAAAGCTGACAGGAGAGCCGCCCGTCAGCCACATAGAATTGGAACAGGCAGTGGCACGGGGAGAGCGCCATCTTGTCGAGCTCTCCGACATTCCAGGCGCTGACGATATGCCGGCGTGAATCGGGATCACCCTTCAGGCTTTCCACGACTCTTGCGATTTGATCGATGTGGCGCCCGTCAAGCGTGGGCCAAGCGCGCCACTGGCGGCCATAAACGGGGCCAAGGTCTCCGTTCTCGTCTGCCCACTCGTCCCAGATGGTGACGCCATGCTCGCGCAAGTAACGCACATTGGTAGAGCCCTGCAGAAACCAGAGCAGCTCGTGGATGATCGATTTGACGTGAAGCTTCTTGGTTGTGACGAGAGGAAAGCCTTCGGCGAGGTCGAAGCGCATCTGATGGCCGAAGATGCTGAGCGTGCCGGTATTGGTCCGGTCGTCCTTGCGGGTGCCGGTATTGCGGATACGGGCGAGGAGGTCGAGATATTGATGCAAGGGTCAGGTTTTCTCCTATGATTTTGCCTTAATGGGCACTTGAGTGTTTGCTCAATGGTATAAACATCAAAAGGTGCTTTCGATGCGTTTCATGCCTCTGATTCTCGCCATGAGTTTCGGCCTTGCCGCCCCCGCGCTAGCCGGCGCCCGACTCACCATCGAGGATGTCCGCAATATGGCCTTCGCCAAAGGCATCGTTAAGATCGAAGAAGTCGAACTCCACAACGGCATCTGGAAGGTCGAAGGGGAGGATGCCGGCGGCTATGAGATCAAGATGAAGGTCGATGCCTTTAGCGGGGAGATCATCAAGCTCAAGCGGGACGACTAGACCCTATTTTCTCGCGCCCACCATAGCATTGCGGACAGTTCGCGGCTGGGGGTTATTGACCCGTCAATCTTTTTTTCGCCGCCATAGAAGCCTATATTCAGTGCTGTCGGCGCGAGTCGACTATGGCGATAAACAGCCTTCGTAATAAGCCATTCGGACCCGGGGGCGGTACCCGGCGCCTCCACCAAAGTGATCAGATATCAAGGGCGTCCTGATTACTAATGAGCGATCACTCTGGCGGGGGCGAAATAGGATCGACGAGGGTGTAAAGGGAGCGCTTTCGCTCGGTATGGTTCCGCCGTTATCGGGCCGACCAAATAGTTGCCAACGACAACTATGCGGAGGCTGCTCTCGCTGCGTAAGCGGCGCGATAGCCTGAAAATCAAGTCCCAGCCTCTTCGCAGGGGTTAGGCGCGGTTTCGGAGGGCACCGGGCAACAGAAGCCCTCCACTT
>JBKOWI010000213.1:0-7874 GCA_046724315.1 Pseudomonadota bacterium
CATGACGAGCCGGAGGTGCACGGCCTCGTCGCGCTGATGGAGATCCAGGCCTCGCGCTTCGAGACGCGCACGAGTCCATCCGGCGAGCCCATCCTTCTGCTCGACCAGAACCGCGCGCGCTGGGATCAGCTTGTCATCCGGCGCGGGCTCGCCGCGCTCGAGCGCGCCGAGACGCTGGCGCGCGGGTCCGGCCGCGCGTCGGGTCCCTATGCGTTGCAGGCGGCGATCGCCGCTTGTCACGCGCGGGCGCGCACGGCCGAGGAGACCGACTGGGCGCGCGTCGTCGGACTCTACGGCGCGCTCGGCGAGATCGCTCCGTCGCCGATCGTCGAGCTCAACCGCGCGGTGGCGCTCGCCATGCTGTTCGGGCCTGAGGCCGGTCTCGAGATTGTCGATGCGCTCACGGCCGAGCCCGTGCTCAAGACCTATCATTTGCTGCCGAGCGTGCGCGGCGATCTGTTGAAGAAGCTGGGAAGGCTGGGCGAGGCCCGCGCCGAGTTCGAGCGCGCGGCGGGGCTCACGCGCAACGAACGTGAGCGGAAGCTCTTGCTCGACCGCGCCGCAGCGTGCGCCGATTAGGCTTCGCACGAATTTCGCCAATCACTGAGGCCGCAGAAATTCCAATAAGGACGCGAAAGTAACGTGAGAAAAAGCAATTGACTGGAATTGACCGCGGGGATTGCCGCGCTGTGAGCGGAGCGCGACTCGGCCAGGGCTAGCGGCGGCAAAGTAATCCACAACTATCTTTAGTTGGTCCACAGCATTCGATTCGCGGCGACTCGGGGCGAGTTGGTGTCGCCGAGTCGGCCGTTATATAACTGATTCACAAAGTGATTCGCGGCGGACGTGTTGCGTGCGCGGAACTCTACTGAGGCCAGCAGAGGACACGCATGGCTACGGCACAGGCTATCTACGACCATTTCACCAATCCCGTTGATATTGTTGAGCAAATCGCCACGATCCATGACTGGACGTTCGAGCGCTCGACGCCCGACGAGCTCACCCTCACCGTCTCTGGAACCTGGTGCGAGTATCATATCTCCTTAACGTGGCGGGAGGATCTCGAGGCGCTGCATCTTGCCTGCGCCTTCGACTTCAAGGTGGGCAAGCTGAGGCTCGGGGATATCTACAAGCTCATGGCGCTGATCAACGAGCAGCTCTGGCTCGGCCATTTCGATCTGTGGAAGGAGGACGGGCTCCTGCTCTACCGCAACGGGCTGCTGCTCGCCGGCGCCGACACCCATGTCGGCCAATGCGAGGCGCTGCTCAAGGCTGCGCTCGAGGCTTGCGAGCGCTATTATCAGTCGTTCCAGTTCGTATTGTGGGCGGGCAAGTCCCCTGAGGACGCGCTCGCCGCCACTCTGCTCGAGACGCAAGGACAAGCATGACGCTCCGCCTCGCCGGCCCGCTTCTCTTGGTAGGAGCGGGAAAGATGGGCGGGGCGCTGCTCGAAGGTTGGCTCCGGCAAGGCCTCGAGCCTGCGCACGTGTTCGTACGCGACCCTAATCCTCCGCCTGAGGTCGCGGCCCTCATCGCGCGCCACGGCATCGGAACGGAGGCGCGCGCCGAGCTGCCGGCCAAGCTGTCGGTCATTCTTCTCGCCGTGAAGCCGCAGATCGTCGATGCGGTCCTTCCCTCGGTCGCGCCGCTCATCGAAAAAGAGACCGTAGTGCTATCGATCGTCGCAGGGCGCACGCTTGCGAGCCTCGCGCGATATTTGCCGAAAGGCGCAGCAATCGTGCGGGCCATGCCTAACACGGCCGCCGCGATTGGGCGCAGCATGACGGTCGCTTGCGCGGACGCCGCGGTGACGCGCGACCAGGCGCTCGAGTGCAATCGTCTGCTCGAGGCGGTGGGCGAGGTGGTGTGGATCGAAGATGAGGCCTTGATGGACGCGGTCACTGCGATTTCCGGCAGCGGTCCAGCCTACGTCTTTCTGTTCGCGGAGTGTCTCGCCGAAGCTGGGCGTGAAGCAGGGCTCGATGCCGAACTCGCCAATCAGCTCGCGCGGGCGACTGTAGGGGGTGCCGGCGAGCTGCTGCACCGGTCGGATCTATCGCCGGCGGAGCTCAGGGCGAATGTCACGTCGCCGAAGGGCACAACCGCGGCGGCACTCGACGTGCTGATGGGGAAGGGGGGTTTCCACGAGCTCGTCGCGCGCGCTGTTGCCGCCGCAGCTAAGCGTTCACGCGAGCTGTCCTCCTGACAGCAGAAACGAGAAATCAGAAACCGGAAGTCAGCAGCCTCGTTTTCTTTTTGGCTGTGATTTCCGGTTTCTGGCTGCCGCTTCTGATCGTAAGATCGGAGGCAAGGAGTACGCCCATGTTCGACGATTTTTCCAAACGTTCCAAGGCCATACGCGCCGCGCTCGATCTTGCCGAGCAGCGCGGCTGGCGTGACGTGACGCTGCTCGACATCGCGCAGGCTGCGGGCATCAGCCTGTCCGATCTGCGCCGCGAGTTCACCTCCAAGAACGACATCATTCGTGCCTTGCAGCAGGAGATCGACGCCGAAGTGTTGGCCAAGGCGAGACCCACGGCCGAGACGCAGAGCCCGCGCGACCGGCTGTTCGACATCATCATGACGCGCTTCGAGCTGATGACACCCTATAAGGGCGCACTGCGGCGCATCTCGGCCTATCTCTGCTGCCGCCCCGGAGAGGCCGCAACGGTGCTCTGCTCCTCGCTCGCCTCGCAATATTGGATGTTGGCCGGCGCGGGCGCCAAGCTCGACGGCCCTGGCGGCGCGCTACGCGTGACCGGGCTCGCCGGGATCTATGCCAAAGTCTTCCAAGTTTGGCTCGACGACCCCTCGCCGTCCCTCGACAAGACCATGGCCGCTCTCGACAAGCGCCTGACCAAAGGCGAGCGCTGCCTGTCGGGCCTAGAGACGGCATGCGAGGACTTGTGCCGCTTCGCTTGCGGATTCCTGCCGCGCGGCTGGAGACGGCGCGAGACCGAAGCGCCGCAGCCTCCCGCGACGCCTGAGGCCAGTCCCACGCCGGCACCGAGCATGTGACCTCGTCAGTCGGGAAGCGAATCGTCGTCGTCGGGGCCCGACAGATCTTCTGGCCCTTCGCCCGGTAGCTCGCGGTCGATGGGATCGCCCGCCACTGGCGCGTCAGGGTCGTCGAGCGGCCTGAGTTGGTCGCTCCGCGTCGCCAGCGGCGCGACGGGGAAGACAGGGGCGGGTGCCGCATAGGGCGCCGAAGGGAAGATCGGGGTGGGCGCTACGTAGGGCGCCGAAGGAAAGACTGGGGCGGGTGCTGCGTAAGGCGCAATGGGGAAGATCGGCGCGCCGTTCTCGCGTTCCGCCGAGACCATGCCGCCGCCGATCTGGATGCCGATCTCCGATCCGGGCTGCTCCTCGTCTTGGATCTCGTCGAAGTCGGATTCGCCGAACGCCGATCCGGCAAAACCCAAGGTCAAAGCCGCAGCAAGTCCGACAGCCATTCGGCGCATGGCAGTTCCTCCCCAATCGCCTTGTTCGCAGGAATTCAGCCCGGCACTCTTAGCACAGCTTTGAGACCGCCGAGATGGGATTGGCCGAGCGCAATGTCGCCGCCATGGATGCGGGCGATGTCGCGCGCGATGGCGAGCCCAAGCCCGGTCGAGCCGGAGTCCTGATTGCGTGCATGATCGATGCGATAGAACGGGCGGAACACCTGTTCGCGCTCGTTCTCCGGGATGCCAGGGCCGTCATCCTCGACCTCTATGGTGAGCGCGCCGTTCTGCCGCGCCGCGCTGACCTTTACGTGCTCCGCGAAACGCGCCGCGTTGTTGACGAGATTGGCGATCGCTCGCTTGAAGGCGTGGCGCTTGATCGGTACCACAAGCGGCGCTTCCTTCAGGTCGATGACGATGTCCTTGGTGCCGTGCGCTTGGCTCTTAACTTCGTTCAGGATCTCGCCGACATCCGCGCGCACGATCTCCTCGCCGGCATCGCCCTTGGCGAATGCCATGTAGTCCTCGAGCATCGCCTGCATCTCATCGACATCGGCGCGCATGGCCTCGAGCTCGGGGCTGTCCTCGAACATCGCAAGCTGGAGCTTGAAGCGGGTCAGCACGGTGCGGAGGTCGTGACTCACGCCGGCGAGCATGATGGTGCGCTGCTCGACATGGCGCTCGATGCGGTCGCGCATCTCGATGAAAGCATTGGCGGCCTGGCGCACCTCGCGCGCGCCGCGCGGGCGGAAATCGTCTGGCGGCGGGCGCCCCTTGCCGAAACTGTCGGCAGCCTCGGACAAACGCAGAATCGGCTTGATCTGGTTGCGCAGGAAGAGAATTGCGACAGTTAACAACACCAGCGACGTGCCGACCATCCACAACAGGAAGATCTGGGAGTTCGACGCATAGGTCTGGCTGCGCCGCGCCAGCACGTGCATGACGCCGTCGTCGAGCTTGATCCTGATATCGACGAAATTCGACCTGCCGACCGTGTCGATCCAGAAGGGCCGGCCGATCTGGCGCTTCAGCTCGTCAGACAGCGTGGTGTCGAGCAGATCGAAGAATGGCTTCGAGTTCGCAGTCGGCAAGTCCTCTCCCGGCACGAAGCGGACCCGCAAGCCGAGGTCGAGCTCAGCAAGGCGGGTCAAGGTCTCGGCGTTGGCGTCCTGCGGGAAGTTCCGATAGATGTCGATCAGCATGGCGATGTTCTGCACGGTCACCGTGGATAGCCGCCGCGTCACCGTCTGCCAGTGCCGCTCGAGGAACACGAAGGTCAACACCGACTGGAGCAAAACCATCGGCGCGATGATGATGATCAGCGCGCGGGCATAGAGGCCCTTCGGCATCTGGTCGCCGATCGCGCTCGTGACGCGCCGATAGAGCGAGCGGCGCTCGTGAGTGGGAAGGGCAGGGGCGGCGGAGATGGCGTCCACTTTTTCTGGCCTATTTGCGCCATTTTCTGCTATGAATTTGTTGGCTGGAAACCATTTCATGTCTCCCCCGTCTACCCTCGTCCAGGCAAATCCTCCTCACGTTTGTAGACGGCTTCGTACAGGAAAGAAGCCCCCAAAATGGCACGACAAGCGAACAGACTTACGGCGCTGAAAGTCAAGTCACTAGAGAAGCCTGGCCGATACGCCGATGGCCATAACCTGTGGCTTCAGATTAGCGAGAACGGCGGCAAAAGTTGGGTGCTGCGGTACATGCTCGACGGCAAAGCCCGTCACATGGGCCTTGGTCCCTTGCACACCGTTACGCTGGCGGAAGCTAGAGAGAAAGCGCGTGAACAACGGAAGCTTCTTTTAGACGGCACAGACCCGCTCCAGCTGAAACAGGAGAAGATTGGCTGCTTTGCACTTTGACGCTTGCGGCTCGATTGTTGCCTGCCGTCCACCACAAGGGTCCTCAATGGCACCAAGCCAACAAGAGGGATTTCCCGTGTCCATTAATTTTTCGCAGTCAGGATCAAGCGGCTCAAACTTGTACCCCGCCGCCTGCATGCAATAGGCGAGTGTAAGCTTCATTCCCATCGTGTGGGTGTCCATTCCCTTTAGCTCGCACTTAGCGATTTGCTGTTCGGCGTTGTGTCGATAACTGGAAGCGCCAATGTGCGAATAGGCCACGTAGGCAACGAAGCCTATAACGGCCACGCCTCCCCAAAATTTTAGGACTTTCAAGCCATGAGCGTCCAATTTCACCAGAAATAACACGTCCAATACCAGCCGATGGGCGACCAATGCCGGCAGCCGATCAGCCCGCCGCCACGGCGACGCACGTAATACCCATCTGCATGGACATGCCCGTATCTCTGCCCCTTATGCCCTTGTACGCCAAAGTCATGGGCGACAGCAGGCGTCATAAACATCAGCGTGCTAACTATTCCCGCGATGAGGCAAATTCTGTGTAACATCCAGACCTCCCTACTTTTAAGGGGACCGATGCTGCTGATTATCAGCACGCGCACCATCTTGCGGTGCTCGCCGTTTGGTCCATCATGATGCAGTAAAGCCGCCGGTAACCCAGCCTAACTCACCATGGTATTGGCGCAGAGCATTCGTGTGGTCTCTTGCGATAATAATCGAGACAGCGATGCCAATTAGGAGTGGTATGGCCGAAGGGAAAATCGCAAGCCGGTGAAAGCCACGCCTAACCCTTTGCGCTGTGCCGATGGATGGTGCCATTCCCGGTACGGCGTCAGCCGAGCTTTTGCTCTTTGAGGTAGTGGCCGTCGATCAACTTCACGTAGAAGATTAAGCGTGTGGGTTGGGAACGAAGCGCTGCCTGCAACGCCTCGAAGTCGGACACACCGCCATCATCCTGCACAATGACTTCGCCATCAATGGTTGCCGACCGGCCCGAATTACGAGTCAGCGTTCTAGGAAGTTAAGACCCGCCGAACACCAAGAAGTAGCCCCGGTCGAGGGGGGACCACGACCGGGGCAGCGAGCGAAATGGACAGAAGGTAGTGAGTCGCTTACTTCAGGGGTTGCGTTTGGACCGCCTGTTGGTGGTGCCAGAAACAACCTCCCATTCCGATTGCAGCCGAAATGATTATTGCGATAGCAAGGAAAGCGCGCATGTCAGCCCCCACCACTCGTTAGTGTTGACATACTCTAGCGGGTTTAGGCTTCGCGTGCTGTAGCGGGAAAGCAACACGCAATCCCGAAAAGCGATTCTCCTCAGAAAGCTAGCTTGCACTCAATTCTGATTGCAGTGACTGTTGCAGCATGCGCGGGGTAGTCTCGCGTTTTCAGTCCCTGCAATGAAAAAGCCAGCCAGACCCTGCCGGGGCTTTTTCTTGCCCGCGTCGGAGGGCGCATTGAAGCAAAAAGTCTTCGGGTTCTGTTTCCGAAGCTGGATTATCCCCACGCGCGCCAATGACGGCGACCGTACCATCCATAGCGACGATACCCATAGCCACCGCCGTAATACGCTAGGTGCGATATCCATAGCCGCCGCCATAGTTTCCATAGCCAGCACCATAATAACGGTGGTGGCATGCACTAGCAGGCGTGGCTGAGAGACTCGCAGCAATGATGGTGACCGCTGTCAGTCCGGTGATAAACACTCCTTTGCGCATCTCATCACTCCATTCGGTCGTGAGGAATCCCATTTCAAGCTTTTTCCAGGACTTCAATATGTCGCCGGACGATTGGTCCGATAATAGTTATGGGCATGCCTCACATGCCTCGGCGGAAGAGGAGCCACAGCGCTTTCATGGTGGAGAGGCGTGCGTGCCATTGGGCAACCAGCGGCCTCCGGGTTTTCTATGCACGGGGCGTAGTTTGCGGAAGCCGACTGAAATGATGCTGCGGCGAGCGTGAACGCGACGGCAGCAAAAACTATTGAGATTTTAGGAGACATAGGGGCGACTCCTTGCTGTCAGGCAATGCCCCCGCGCAAACAAGAAAATCCCCAGCATGTTGTGGCGTCTCCCCCGCAAGGTGTCGCGCGGGACTTTGCCGCGTGCGACGAAGTCGCAGGATTTGCGATTGGCCGCTACCAGCAAATCCTTGCGCCCTCGCGGCCCGGACACCATCCGGCCAGCGGAACCACATCCTACGCTCGTGGTTGCGATTGCTACGCCCTTCGGAGGTTAATCAGATGAAATACACCGCTGTAGCTTTGACGCTCACCACCCTTCTCTTGGCGGGAACGCCAGTTTTGGGGAAACCCGAGCCCTCGGCTGCTCCCACTTACTTTCCATCCGTGGTCATGCCGTATGATGCATATGCGCCAATTTTTGTCGCGCCCATGCCCGAACCCAGGAAAAACACTGGGGCTGCAAATCCCTATACGCCTGACCCGACTAGGAACACACCTGGAGCTGAGGCGAAGAGTTAGTGAGGGTTGATTGGCAGGCCGCCTAATTTCTCGGGAGCTGCTCAGAGCGGCCACGAAAAACAAGCGCTGATTGCGCTAGGACCT
>JBKOWI010000022.1:0-5447 GCA_046724315.1 Pseudomonadota bacterium
AATCTTTCCCCGTAAGGGCTTATCCGGTATTAGCCCAAGTTTCCCTGGGTTGTTCCGAACCAAAGGGTACGTTCCCACGTGTTACTCTCCCGTCTGCCACTCCCGTGTTGCCACGGGCGTTCGACTTGCATGTGTTAGGCCTGCCGCCAGCGTTCGCTCTGAGCCAGGATCAAACTCTCAAGTTGGATGAGAACTTTTCCCGGCTGATCACAACGTTTGACGAGGTCCCACTCCGGTTCGCGCGCGTGACCGGGCACGCGCGATTGTGCATCGCACGCGCCTTGCCGTTTGCGCGGACCAGGGTGTTGACCTGAAACGTCGACCGCCGAAGTCTCGTCCGGCCGCACCGCAATCGAAGACAGGTCCTCGATCGAGGAAGCGGCCCGCAGGGACTCCGCCGTCCACGTTTCTCTTTCTTCCGATTCACCTATCAAACAGCCCGGGGACCGAGGCGGTCCCCACCCTCCGGTATGCCGGAGAGCCGTCGAACTTCTCCGCCTCCGATTGGGATCGGAAGCCTTGTCACCGAATATCAGTGAGGAGCTTCGAAGACGCGCCGTCGCACCGAAGGCGGCGGCGTGTCCGATAACTGTTATATAGGCGCTCGCCTGCCGGCATGTCAACCACCCCGGTAGGGAAAATCCACCCCTCCCGGTGCAGCCCGGCAACAGCCATCTTCCCAAGCAATATAGGGAGCTTAGACGGCAGGGAAAGGGGTGCCCACGCCGTACTGCAGCCACATTCCTCCGCCCCTCTAGTCGGCGCAGTGGGAGGTGTCACTTCGGGGGGGAACTTGCGCCGGCATCCCACGCTCTGGATGCACGGCGTCACCCAACGATTAGGCCAGAAGACTTCGGACGCGGTCGTTGACGGACCGTGAAGGCGGCGGTGTGCGCCGGTTCTTCATGTCAACGCCCTTCGTCCCGGTCGCGCGTGGTGCCTTCGGGTTGCGGTGACCGTCCGCGCATGCGGGCGGAGGGGACGTCGGGCTTGGAACAGGGCAAACGACGCGGGGCAGTCCGGTCGAATTGGGAAGCCGAGCGCATCGATCTCGGCAACGAGCCGCCGTTGTCGGTCGACGGCGAGGACGCCGGGCTGGTCGATCGCCATCGCATCTCGGTGCAGTGGTTCAGCGGCACCATCCTTGCCGGCCTGTGCGGGGCGGCCCTGATGAGCGGTGCGGTCTTTGCCGCGCTCGACGGCGAGACCAATTTCGCCACCGTGCCGGAGCGGATCGAAGCGAGCTTGCGCAGCAGCGTCGGCGCGGTCGTCGATCGCATCGCCAACAGCGCGCGCAAGGCCGACCGGCTACCGCCGCCGGGCGAGGCCAATGCCGCGCGCCAGATCATCCGCGAGTCCACCACCACCCGCGGCAGCGGCAACCGCGAGATTGTGCGGGTGCGTCCCTTCATCCGCGTCGCCGGCAACTTGTCGCTCTCGGTCTCCGAGCTCTCCGCCAATATTCCGGCCTTCAACGCGCAAAAGATCATCGCCAAGTCCGAAGGCATCCCGGTCAATGAGGACGCCGCCGGCGCCGAGCCCGACGCCGAAGTCTCCTTCGTGACCCGCGACCTTGCCACGGTCTTGCCGCGCTCGAAGATCGCGGCGGTCGCTTCCCTCGACGAGGTGCTCGCACGCGTGCGCGAGGCCGCCAACTGGAACGGAAATTCGGTGCAAAAAGCGCCGCTGCTCGCGAGCGCAATGCCGGGGCTGCTCACCGCCTACGCCCCGGAGCGCCAAGGCGATCCCTATGCCGGGTTCGAGCCGCGCATCGTACCGGAGAACGTCACCCTGCTGCCCAAGACTACCGCGCAGGTGACCGGCGGCAATGCGTGGAACGAGCGCACCATCATCCTCAAGAAGGGCGATTCCGTCTCCGCCAACCTGCGCGAGCTCGGCGCGACGGCAGACGAGGTGAAGGCGATCACGACGGCGTTCGGCGGACGCGGCAAGGACAGCAGCCCGCGCGACGGCTACAAACTGCGCGTGCTGCTGGCGCCGGCGAGCGACGGCAGCCGGCTACGCGCGGTGCGCGTCATCATCGCCAGCGACACCAGCGTCGAGGCGATGGTGGCGTGGTCGGACATGGGCAAATACGTCGCCGTCGACGTGCGCAACGCCAACAGCGTGGCGTCATCGGCCAACGACGATGACGACGACGACGGCAAGGCCGTGCGCCTCTATCAGAGCATCTACGAGACCACGCTGCGCAATCACGTGCCCCGCCCGGTGATCGACGACCTGATCCGTATCTACTCCTACGACGTCGACTTTCAGCGCAAGGTCCAGCCCGGCGACTCGTTCGAAATCCTCTATGCCGGCGAGGACGAGAACATCAACGACAACACCAAGGCCGAAATCCTGTTCGCCTCGCTGACGACCGGCGGCGAGACGCGCAAATTCTATCGCTACCAGACCGGCGACGATAACCTAGTCGACTACTACGACGAATCCGGCAAGAGCGCGAAGAAGTTCCTGGTGCGCAAGCCGGTGTCCGACGGAAACATAACGTCGGGCTTCGGCGGCCGGAATCATCCGCTGCTCGGCTACAGCAAGATGCACACCGGCGTGGACTGGGGCTCCTCGACCGGCACGGCGATCTTCGCCGCCGGCAACGGCATCATCGACAAGGTGGGTTGGGAAGGCGGCTATGGCAAGTACATCCGCATCCGCCACGCCAACGGCTACGAGACCGCCTACGGCCACATGTCGGCCTTCGCCCGCGGCATGGAGCAGGGCAAGAAAGTTCGCCAGGGGCAGGTGATCGGCTATGTCGGCTCGACCGGGCTATCGACCGGCGCGCACCTGCATTACGAGATTCTGATCAACGGCCGGTTCGTCGATCCGATGAAGATCAGGTTGCCGCGCGGCCGCGTGCTCGAGGGCGGATTGCTTGCGGGCTTCGACCAGGAGCGCACCCGGTTCGATGCCATGCTGACGCGCGCCGTGCCTTCCCGCTACGCGCAGACCAAGTAGCAGAGGTCAGAGATCTTATTGCTGACCTCTGACTCCCTGATCAGGCTGCCTGCGCGAGTTTGCCGTTGAACGTCAGGCCCTGCTTGTCAGCCGAGATCACGATCTTCTCGCCGTCCTTGACGCGCCCGGACAGGATCAGCTCGGAGAGCGGGTCCTGCACCGACTTCTGGATCACCCGCTTGAGCGGGCGTGCGCCGTAGGCGGGATCCCAGCCCTTCTCGGCGAGCCACTCGCGCGCCGGCGGCTCGAGCTGGATGGTCATCTTGCGATCCTCGAGCAGCTTCGCCAGGCGCGCCATCTGGATATCGACGATCTTGGTCATGTCGCCGCGCTTGAGCCGGTGGAACAGGATGATCTCGTCGATACGGTTGAGGAATTCGGGCCGGAAGTTCGCCCGCACCACCGCCATCACCTGATCGCGCACCGCGTCGGTGTCCTGGCCTTCCGGCTGGTTGGCCAGGTATTCGGAGCCGAGGTTCGAGGTCATCACGATCAGCGTGTTGCGGAAATCGACGGTGTGCCCCTGACCGTCGGTCAGGCGGCCGTCGTCGAGCACCTGCAGCAGCACGTTGAACACGTCGGGGTGGGCCTTCTCGATCTCGTCGAACAGCACCACCTGGTAGGGCCGCCGCCGCACCGCTTCGGTGAGCGTGCCGCCCTCCTCGTAGCCGACGTAGCCGGGCGGCGCGCCGATCAGTCGCGCGACCGAATGCTTCTCCATGTATTCCGACATGTCGATGCGGATCAGCGCGGTCTCGTCGTCGAACAGGTATTCGGCGAGCGCCTTGGTCAGCTCGGTCTTGCCGACGCCGGTCGGACCCAGGAACATGAACGAGCCGATCGGCCGGTGCGGGTCTTGCAGGCCGGCGCGCGCGCGACGCACCGCGGTCGATACCGCCTTGACGGCTTCCGCCTGGCCGATGACGCGCTTGCCCAGCTGCTGCTCCATGCGCAGCAGCTTTTCCTTCTCGCCTTCGAGCATCTTGTCGACCGGCACGCCGGTCCAGCGCGAGACCACCTGCGCCACGTGATCGGCGGTTACCGCCTCCTCGACCATGGCGCCTTTGCCTTCCGCCGCCTCGATATCCTTGAGCTTCTTTTCGATCTCGGGAATACGGCCATAGGCGAGCTCGCCCGCGCGCTGGTATTCACCCTTGCGCTGCGCGTTCGCGAGCTCCACCCGCAGGTGATCGAGCTCGGTCTTGAGCTTCTGCGCGTCGGAGAGCTTTTCCTTCTCGGACTTCCAGCGCGCGGTGAGATCGGCCGATTGTTTTTCGAGCGTGGCCAGTTCTTTCTCGAGCCGCTTGAGCCGCTCCTTGGAGCCGGGATCGCTTTCCTTCTTGAGCGCCTCCTGCTCGATCTTGAGCCGCACGATCTCGCGATCGAGTGAATCGAGCTCCTCGGGCTTGGAGTCGACCTGCATCTTGAGCCGCGCCGCGGCCTCGTCGATCAGGTCGATAGCCTTGTCGGGCAGAAAGCGGTCGCTGATGTAGCGGTGCGAGAGCGTCGCCGCCGCCACCAATGCCGAATCGGTGATGCGCACCCCATGGTGCTGCTCGTAACGGTCCTTCAGGCCGCGCAGGATCGAGATCGTGTCCTCGACGCTCGGCTCGTTGACGTAGACCGGCTGGAAGCGGCGGGCGAGCGCCGCATCCTTCTCGACGTGCTTCTTGTATTCGTCGAGCGTGGTCGCGCCGACGCAATGCAACTCACCGCGCGCGAGCGCCGGCTTGAGCAGGTTCGAGGCGTCCATGGCGCCCTCGGCCTTGCCGGCGCCGACCAGCGTGTGCATCTCGTCGATGAACAGGATGATGCCGCCCTCCGACGACGTCACCTCCTGCAGCACGCCCTTGAGGCGCTCCTCGAACTCGCCGCGATATTTCGCGCCGGCGATGAGCGCGCCCATGTCGAGCGCGAGCAGCTTCTTGTCGTGCAGGCTTTCCGGCACGTCGCCGTTGACGATGCGCTGCGCCAGGCCTTCGACGATCGCGGTCTTGCCGACGCCGGGCTCCCCGATCAGCACCGGATTGTTCTTGGTGCGGCGGGAGAGCACCTGGATGGTGCGCCGGATTTCCTCATCGCGCCCGATCACCGGGTCGATCTTGCCGTCGCGCGCGGCCTGGGTGAGGTCGCGGGTGTATTTCTTCAGCGCTTCATACGCGTTCTCGGCCGAGCTGGTGTCGGCGGTGCGGCCCTTGCGCAAGGCATTGATCGCGGCGTTGAGGTTTTGCGGCGTCACGCCGGCGGCGGCCAGGATCCGTCCGGCTTCGCTATCCTTCTCGAGCGCGAGCGCCAGCAGCAGGCGCTCCACCGTGACGTAGCTGTCGCCCGCTTTTTCCGCGACCTTCTGCGCCTGATCGAACACCCGCGCCAGGCTCGGCGCCAGATAGACCTGGCCCGCGCCACCGCCGGACACCTTCGGAAGCTTGGCGAGCGCCGCCTCAACCGCCTTGAGCGCCTCGCGCGAGCGG
>JBKOWI010000180.1:0-8355 GCA_046724315.1 Pseudomonadota bacterium
AAATCCATAACCGGTCCTCGCCGCGCCTTGTGCTTTGCCATAGCAGCAGTCTCGACGCTTGCGCTCGGCGGCTGCGGCGGCATCGAGTTCCAAGGCAGAGTGTTCGACTATATGGGCCTCTCCGGCGACCGCCAGCAGGCAGACGTGCGCATGAGCGAGCGGCCGCCACTCCTGCTTCCGCCGAATACCAAGACCCTGCCTCCGCCCGGATCGGGTGTTGCCGTTGCCACGGCGCGCGCCGACTGGCCGACCAATCCAGAAGTCGTGTCTAAGAATATAGCCGCGGCCAAGAAGGCTGAGGAGGCGAAGAAAGCGGCTGCAGCCGACCCGGGAAATCCTTATGCCGGCAAGCCAACGCTGTTCGACAAGATCTATGACAAAATCGGGAAGTCGAAAACTGACGAGCCGCCTGTCGCCGATGTTCCGGAGCCCGACCCGTCCGATAAGAGACCTGCGGACAGCACTGTGGCCGCTGCGAAACCGAAGCCGCTCGCGCCGCGCGTCCCGGAAGAGATTACGCCGGCGCCGGCAGAGGATCCGTTCCATCCCTCCGCGCCTGACAGCTACAAGGGCGTATCGTCCGGCAGCGATGCCTCGCAATATTGAGCGACGCTGCCTTAGGCGCCGGCCGGACAATTCGCTTGAAAATCTCAGACCAAGGCCTGAAATGTGAGGCAATCAGGCCCGGCATCTTGTTTGGTGCGATTTTCCCGGCCTAGCCCTGTTTCACTTTCGGCCTCGCTCTATGGTGATGTGGATGCTCGATCAACTCATGGCCGCGCTCGATCCGAGAGCGGGACTCCTGCTTGCCTGTGCAAGTCTTGCCTCGGTTGCGGTCGCCGCTGCGGTTGAAGGCGCCTATGCGTCGGACCGGGCCAGCGAGTTCAAACTCGCCAATGGGCTCACCGTCGTGGTTATTCCCGATCATCGCGCGCCGGTGGTCACCCAGATGGTATGGTACAAGGTCGGCGCCGCCGACGAGCCGCCGGGCTCCTCGGGCATTGCGCACTTCCTCGAGCATCTGATGTTCAAAGGCACCGACAAGATCCCGACCGGCGCCTTCTCCAAGATCGTGGCCAAGAACGGCGGCGAGGACAACGCCTTCACCAATCACGATGTCACCGCCTATTTCCAGCGCGTGGCCAAGGACCGCCTTCCGTTGGTGATGTCGATGGAAGCCGACCGCATGGAGAATCTGCGGCTGACCGAAGAAGACGTGGCGACCGAGCGCGATGTCATTCTCGAAGAACGTCGCTCGCGCGTCGACAACGATCCGGGCTCGATTCTGCAAGAGCAGATGATGGCGGCGCTCTACGAGAACCACCCTTACGGGATTCCCATCATCGGCTGGAGTCACGAGATCGCCGCGCTGAACCGCGAGGACGCGCTTTCTTACTACAAGCGCTTCTACGCGCCGAACAATGCGATCCTGATCGTCGCCGGCGATGTCGAACCGCAAGAGGTGAGGAACCTCGCCGAGGAGAATTTCGGCAAGCTCAAGCCGAACCCGTCGCTCAACGGCCGCCATCGACCGCAGGAGCCCGAGCACTACACGGCGGTTAATGTAACGCTCGCCGACCCGCGCGCAGGACGGACAACCGTGCAGCGCTTCTATCTCTCTCCGAGCTACTCTTCCGCCAAGCCCGGCGAAGCCGAGGCGCTCGATCTCTTGATGCGGGTGGCTGCCTCGGGCTCGGTCAGCAAGCTCTATAAGCGGCTCGTCATCGAGGAGAAGAAGGCCGCGAGCGCCGGCGGCTGGTACTCGGATTCAGGTCTCGATTCCGGCAGGCTCGGCTTCTATGCGATTGCCGCCGAGAAGGTCTCGGCCGAAGAACTGGAGAAGGCCATCGACGGCGTGATCGCCGATCTGCGCGAGAACGGTGTGACGCAGGCTGAGCTCGACCGGGCGCGCGCGTCCTATATTGCCGAGTTTGTTTATACCTCGGACAGCCAATCGCGCATGGCTCGCCATTATGGCTGGAGGCTCGCCACCGGGATGACAATCGAGGACGTCGAGGCCTGGCCTGAGCGGCTGAAGCAGGTGACGGTCGATGACGTGAAGGGCGTGGCCCGAAAATACCTCGTCGACAAGAATTCCGTCACCGGCTATCTGCTGCCCGCCCCTGAAAACACGAGCAGCGTTGGTGGGAAGCCGGTGCAGGCGTCAGGTAAAGGTGGATCGTAGCCGAACATGGCGCTGTGTTTCCGGCTCCCGCCCTTTCTGTTGCGGCAAGCCTTGATGTTAGGCGCTGCAACCCTATTCCTATCCGCGGCTCAGGCCGCTGAGGTTGACGGCATGAAAATCCAACGCGTCGTAAGCCCCGGCGGCATCGAAGCCTGGCTCGTTGAGGGCCATACCAATCCCCTGATCGCCATTCGTTTTGCCTTCCGCGGCGGCGCGAGCCAGGACGATGCAGGCAAGGAAGGACTTGCCTATTTCGTTACGGCGATGATGGACGAAGGAGCCGGCGATCTCAACGCGATCGCGTTCCAGGAGCGCGCGCAGGAGCTTGCCATGCGCATGGACTTCGACGCCGGGCGCGATGTCATGCTCGGCAATGTCCAGACGCTCACGGCGAACAAGGACGAAGTGTTCGATTTGGTGCGGCTTGCCATGACCAAGCCGCGTTTCGATGAGGATGCCGTCGATCGCGTCCGCGCCCAGATTCTCGCCGGCCTCAAATTCGACGAGAACGATCCGGAGACGGTCGCCTCGCTCGCCTGGGACCGTCTCGCTTTCCAGAACCATCCCTATGGACGGCCGATCAAGGGCACCATGCAGTCGATCACCGGCATCACGCGCGAGGACCTTAAGACCTACGTCAACCGCGTGTTCGCACGCGACAAGCTGGTGATCTCGGTGGTTGGCGACATTGACGCCGAGACTCTCGGCAAGGCGCTCGATCAACTGTTCGGCGACTTACCGCTTCATTCGGAGCTTGCATCTGTGGCCGATGCCAATCCGCCGCTCGGGCCGACGCGTGAGATCATCGAGATGGACATCCCACAATCTGTGGCGCAGTTCGGCCATCGCGGTATTCCGCGCAAGGACGACGATTTCATCCCCGCCTATGTGCTGAATTACATCATCGGCGGCGGCGGATTCTCCTCGCGGCTCATGGAGGAGGTGCGCGAGAAGCGCGGGCTTGCCTATTCGGTCTACTCGAACCTCTACCCCTATCAACATGGTCCCATATTCGTGGGCAGTGTGGCGACCAAGAACGAGGCCGTTGGCCAATCGCTCGACGTCATTGAGAGCGAGCTGAAGCGTCTCGCCGATCAAGGTCCCACCGCCGAGGAGCTCGAGAATGCTAAGAGCTATCTCACCGGAGCCTATGCGCTCAGGTTCGAGTCTTCGTCGAGCATAGCCAATCAGCTGCTGTGGATCCAAATCGAGGAACTCGGCATCGATTATGTGAACCAGCGCAACAAACTCGTCGAGGCAGTGACGCTCGACGACATCAAACGCGTGGCGAAACGTTTGATCGAAGCCGACCGCCTGATCACCACGATCGTTGGGAAGCCGGCCGCGACGAAGGCTGCCGGCGCGCCGGGTTAAATTGTCGGTTCAAGCGTAAGACAACTGTCATGGCCCGGGCTTGTCCCGGCCATCCACGATTTTTGTCCGCTGCAAGTCCACAAATCGTGGATGCCCGGCACAAGGCCGGGCATGACGAGTTAAAAGAGGGACGTAATCACTTCTAGGGACATCACATGACGTTGTCGCAATCCGTTGAAGGCTGCCTCGAATCGACCATTGGCGGCGCAGGGCTGCCTCAAACCCTCCTCGATAAAAATCTGGCAAAGCTCGAGCCGCGACTTGAGTCTCTGCGCGAGGCCTACGCCAAGGAGACGTTGCCTCTGTTGCGTGTGCCCGAATGGCGCGACGACATCACGGCGGCGCGCGAGGCATTCCAGAGGCTCAGCAAAGGCGCCCGCACCGTCGTATTTTTCGGTACCGGAGGATCAAGCCTCGGTGGCCAGACGCTTGCCCAGCTCGGCGGCTGGGCCATTCCCGGCGACGACAAGCATGGCAGCGAGGAACGCCCGCGCACGCGCTTCTACGACAATCTGGATGCGCGGACCCTCGACCTTGCACTTTCGGGTCTCGATCTAAAGTCAACGCGTTTCGTGGTGATCTCGAAGTCCGGCGGTACGCCCGAGACTTTGGTGCAGATCATCGCGACAATCGAGTCGGTGCGCGCCGCGGGGCTGGAAGATCGCATTCCGGACCTGTTTCTTGCCGTGACCGAGCCCAAAGCCCCAGGTGTGAAGAACGGCTTGCGCGCGCTCTGCGAGGAATTCGCAATTCCCACTCTCGACCATGACCCTGGCATTGGGGGCCGCTTCTCTGGCCTGACCAATGTCGGCTTACTGCCGGCTCTTGCCCGCGGCCTCGATGTGGTGGCGTTACGCGAAGGCGCGCAAAGCGTCATCGACGCGATGCTCAAGGCCAATAGCGCTGCAGATTTTGCTCCGGCAATAGGCGCCGCGGTCGTCATCGGCCTTGCCAAGGAGCGCGGCGTCCGCGCCACGGTGATGCTGCCTTACTCCGACCGCCTGTCTCGCTTCGCCGCCTGGTATGTGCAGCTTTGGGGTGAAAGCCTCGGCAAGCAAGGCGAAGGGACAACGCCGGTCGGAGCGCTAGGGCCAGTGGATCAACACAGTCAGCTTCAGCTCTATCTCGACGGCGCGCCGCAGCATCTCATCACCGTCATCCGCGAGAACTGCGAGGGCCGAGGCCCGCGCATTGCATCGGACCTCGCCAAGCTCGCCGGCGCCGACTATCTCGCTGGCCGCGCTGCTGGCGATCTCGTTGCGGCGCAGCAGCGCGCGATTCCCGAAGCGCTAGCCAATGCAGGCCGGCCGGTGCGCACCATCGATCTCGAGACACTCAACGAGCGGGCGCTCGGTGCTCTCATGATGCATTTCATGCTCGAGACCATCCTTTCCGCGCATCTTCTTGGCGTCGACCCGTTCGACCAGCCGGCGGTAGAATCGGGTAAAATCCTGACTCGCCGGTATCTCGCCGGCGAACCGGCAGAGGCCACGAATGCCCGTAAGACAGCTGCCGCCGGATCTCGTCAATCGCATCGCGGCCGGTGAGGTCGTCGAGCGGCCTGCAAGCGTCGTCAAGGAGCTGATCGAGAACGCGATCGACGCTGGCGCGCGCCGCATCGACATCGTCACCTCTGCCGGCGGACTTGGGCTGATCCGCGTCGCCGATGACGGCGCGGGCATGGCGCCTGAGGATCTTTCCCTTGCGGTCGAGCGGCACGCGACCTCGAAGCTCGCTGACGACGATCTCTCGCACATCGTGACACTCGGCTTCCGTGGCGAGGCGTTGCCCTCGATCGGTGCCGTTGCGCGGCTCTCGATCCAAAGCCGCTCCGCCGGAGCGGGCGAAGCCTTCGCGATCGAAGTGGATGCCGGCCGCAAATCTCCGCTCAAGCCTACCGCGCTTGCCTCCGGCACCAGGGTCGAGGTGCGCGATCTCTTTTATGCGACACCGGCGCGGCTCAAATTCATGAAATCGGAGCGGGTCGAGATCGCCGCCATTGCCGATATGGTGAAGCGGTTTGTGCTCGCTCATCCCGAGATCGCTTTCAGTCTTATGACCGGCGAGCGCACCACGTTGCGGCTCGAGGCCTGCCCGCCAGGTCTGATCGACCACGGCCTGTCGCGCCTCGGACGCATCCTCGGCGAGGATTTTGTCAAGGATGCGCTTCCGGTGCGTGCGTCACGTGGCTCCATCTCTGTCGAGGGTTTTGCCGGGCTGCCCACGCTGCACCGGCCAAACAGCCTTCAGCTTTATCTCATCGTCAATGGCCGCCCGGTGCGGGACAAGCTGCTCGCCGGCACGGTGCGCGCGGCCTATGGCGACCTCGTGCCCAATGGCCGCCATCCGATGCTCGCACTGTTCCTCACCATGCCTCCCGAAGAGGTGGACGTTAACGTGCATCCGGCCAAGACCGAGCTCAGATTCCGCGATCCTAATGCCGTGCGCTCGCTGCTCATCGGCGCGCTGAGGGACGCCCTTGGGCAGGCGGGTCATCGCGCTACGGCCTCTCTCTCGCAAGCCGCGCTGGAGCGAATAACGCAGCCCAATCGATCCATGCCAGACCAAGTCGTTCGCGATCACCATGCCCCAGCCGGCGCACGGAGCTTCGGTTTTGCTGAACGAGCACAGGCGCCGCTCGCAACTCTCGCCGAGCCTAGCGGCGACACGCGCGGCAATTCCGCACCCGACGAAGCGGTGGGCGCGGACTATCCGCTCGGCGCAGCGCGGGCCCAGCTTCAGGACACCTTCATCATCGCCGAGACCGAAGATGCGCTCGTCATCGTCGATCAGCACGCCGCGCATGAGCGGCTCGTGTATGAGCGGCTGAAGCGCAGCCTGGCCAATGGCGGCATTTCGCGCCAACTTCTTCTCATCCCCGAAGTGGTCGAGCTCGACAGCGAAGCTGCCTCGCTTCTTGCCGGCGCAGCATCAGAGCTGGAGCGCTTGGGCCTGGTCATCGAAGCGTTCGGCGCCTCCGCCCTCCTGGTGCGGGAAGTGCCCGGCCTGCTCGGCACCTGCAACGTCAAAGGGCTGCTTTCCGACCTCGCCGCCACGCTCGCCGAAGAGGAGGATGCCGGAGAAAACCGTCTGCTTGCCGAGCGCCTTGACCATGTGCTCTCGACCATGGCCTGCCACGGGAGCGTGCGGGCGGGACGGCGGCTCTCGCCGGAGGAGATGAACGCGCTACTGCGCGACATGGAGAAGACGCCCTTCACCGGCCAGTGCAATCACGGCCGCCCCACCTATATCGAGCTCAAGCTCGCCGATATCGAGAAGCTGTTCCAGCGCCGCTGATGCGGCGCGAGCTTGACTCAGGCTGGAGCTCGCGTGGACAGCTCCACCCTCTCGCTGCCGCGGTGTCGCGCGACGCACGCAGCAAGCGCCGCGATCGCGTCGCGTGTGCCGGTCAGCTTGAAGCTGAACTTGGCTCCATCTGCGACGATGGTGAGCACCTTGCCATGGCGGAGCGCATCCAGCACGGGATTGGTGTTTTCGAGCGGGATGAGGATGCCGTGCGCATCGATAACCTTGGCAATTGCACGCATCGGCTTGCGTGCATCTATCAGCAGAGACACGGGCACGGTCGTTCCGACTTCGAAGCCGCGTCTTTCGTCGGCGAGCACGAGCCCCCAGTCGAAGTCCTTAGAGATGACAAAGCCGAGCAGAACGCCGCTCTTGGACTGCGCCGTCATGGTGCAATCGCTGAACTTCCCGTCGCCGTCGTAATTAGCTTTGCCGTGCCACACGCCGGAAGTGAAGCTGCCCTTGTCGGGGCTTCCCGCGGACAGCACGGCCACGACAAAGGGTACGAAGAGCAAGGCTCTCATCGTCATGGCAGGGTCCCCGCATTGCCGGCTTTAAGCATTTAAGCACGAAGCGGAGCCGCGCGGGTTAAGGGCGGAAATCGCTTTTGTTTCCGATCCTTGCGATCGCGGTCTGCGTGTCGCCATAACGTCGCCGATCGATCTCATGAAAGCCAGCGGGCCAGGCGATGTCGACATCGGCCCGCTCTTCCAAGACGGCGACCGCTCCTTGGCGAGCCCACCCCCGATCAACCGCCTCGCCAAGCGCGCGTTCTCCGAGGCCCTTGCCGTAAGGCGGGTCGCAGAAGATGAGCTGGAAGGGCTGAAGCGTGCCGGCCTCGCCGAGCCTCGTGGCGTCGCGGCGCCAGATCTTGGTGACGCCGGTGAGTCCAAGCGCTTCCACATTCCGCCTGATCGCCGCGCGGGCTGCGGCATTCTCTTCGATGAACACGGCATAGCGTGCGCCGCGAGACAAAGCCTCAAGTCCAAGCGCGCCGGAGCCGGCGAACAGGTCAAGCACGCGCGCGCCTTCAAAGTCGAATTCTGGCGCTCCATGCTGAAGCACGTTGAACAAAGCCTGACGCACGCGATCCGAAGTTGGGCGCGTGGCGACTCCCTTGGGCACCTCAATGCTGGCGCCTCTGAACTTGCCGGCGACGATGCGCATCAGGCTTTCAACCCGAATTCGCGCGCGAGCTTTGGGCCAAGCTGATCGGCGAGCACGCGCCGCTTCACCTCCTCGAGCGCGCCCTCAGCGAGATCGCCGAGCGCGAACGGTCCGAAGGAGATGCGGATCAGGCGATTGACGGTAAGACCGAGATGCTCGGCGAGGCGCTTCACCTCGCGGTTCTTGCCTTCGCGCAGGCTGAGCATGAGCCAGAGGTTTGAGCCCTGTTCGCGGTCGATGCGCGCCTCGACCGGCCCGTATTTCACGCCGTCGATAGTGACGCCGCTGCGCAAGCCGTGCAGCGCCTCTTCGGTCACGCGCCC
>JBKOWI010000007.1:0-25282 GCA_046724315.1 Pseudomonadota bacterium
TTGCCGGGGAGCGCGCGAAAGTCAGGCAGCTCGCCAAGGGCGAAATTGATCTTGCAGCCCGTCCCAATGGTGCGCAGGGCGGCGACCTTCGCGCGGATTTCCGGCTGAACAGCCTCTGCCGGCGCTAGACGCAGCAACGTTGTCTTCGGATCGGCATTGGAGAGAACGATGTCAGCAGTGAATTCGTCGCCATTGTCGAGAACGACGCCGCCCACACGGTCCCGCCGATAGAGCAGCTGGGCAACCGGCGCCGCGAGGCGGATCTCGCCGCCATAGCTCTGGAACGATCGCGCCAGTGCCTCCGTAACGGCACCCATGCCGCCGAGCGCGATCGCCCAGCAGCCGAATCGACCGTTGAGCTCGGATGCTGCGTGATAGAATTTGGAGAAAGCCGTGCCAGGTGTGCGCGGACTGGCGGCCGAGCCGGACATGCCGCCATACGCCATCGGCCCGAGCACATACGACGACTTGAAAAAACGCTCAAGATAGTCGCCGACACTCGAGAAGAGCGCGCAGTTGAGCATGTCCGGTCCATCTGGCCCGGTGAAGGCCGCGGCGAATTGCGACAGCGTCGGCTGCGGCTTAAGCATGAAGTCGTTGATGATCCGGGCGACCCGCGCGGTATAAGAGTCGAAGCGCGGAAAGGCTTCGGCATCGCGCGGTGCGACCTTGGCGACACTCTCCATCGTGCGTGTGGCATCTGCATAAAAAAACACATGCTGGCCGTCGGGGAATGGCACGAAGATCTCTGGCTCTCGAAACTTGTAGCGCAAGCCGTGCCGTTCGAGCTCGAGATCATCGATCACGCGCTGCCGCAGCATTCCCAGGAGCTGCGCGGCGGCTGAAACCTTGAACCCGGGGAGCAGCTCTTTGGTGATACAGGCGCCGCCGATGCGGTCGCTGCGCTCGAAGACGATGGTGGAAAGGCCATTCTTGGCCAGATATCCGCCGGCGACTAAGCCATTGTGACCGGCGCCCACGACGATCGCATCATAATGCGTCTTCATGCCGCTTCTCCCTAGTCGATGCGATAGATGCGGCGTCGCTCGGGCAGTAGCCCTTCGGGCCGGTACATCATGACAACAGTAATGAGCACGCCGATCGTGACCAGCCGAAGCGCCGCCATGGTATCGGCATTGATGTCAACAAGGCCGGTCAGGAAACGTGTTCCCGTATAGAAGGCCTGCACGACAATCGTTCCGAGGACGATTCCCCAAACATTGCCGCGTCCGCCCAGGACGACCATTGCCCAAACAATGAAGGTCTCGATTGGCTTGGCGTCATCGGGACTCATATAGCGCTGCATCAGCGCATAGTACGCGCCAGCCAAACCACCGATGGCGCCGCCGATCGCCATCGTCTCTATCTTGAATACCAGAACGTTCTTGCCGAGCGCGGCGGGCAACCGGTCGCCCTCGCGGATCATCCGGATCGTGCGGCCGAATGGCGACGCCACCAGAACGCGTACGAGCAGAAAAACGCCGACGGCGCTGGCAGCAATGATCCAGGGCAGGTTTGGGACCGAAATGGTGATGGAGATGCCATTGGCCCCGCCGGTCAGCCATTGCTCGTTCAAAGCGATGATACGGACGATCTCGGCTAGCGACAGCGATAGGATGCCCCAATACGTGCCGCTCATGTTGCGAACGGTAAGCGACATCAAGAGGCCGAAGAAGATGCCCACCAACACTCCGCAAAGGACCGCCATCAACGGGCTCGCGCCCGTGGCGAGCGCGATGGCGGTTGCATAGGCGCCCACAGTCAGGAAGACGACCTGGCCGAAATTGATCAGTCCGCAGCCGCCGACCTGCAGATTGAGGCTCATGGCCAGCATGAAGGAGATGCTGGTGATCGCCATAAGGTAGATACCGAAATTGGCGAGCTGATCCATGGTCGCGCCTCAGCCCAGTTCGCGGCGCACCAGGCCGCTGGGTCTCAGGAGCAGCAGCAGGATCACCGCTGCGTAGACGATCGCCGGCTTGTAGTCCGGAGGCAGGCGCAGCGAGCCGAAGATCTGCTCGCCGCTGATCCAGTTCACGATCGGCGCCAGATTGACGGTGACGCCCAGATTGACTGCGAAGCCAACAACCACAGCGCCGAGCATCGCGCCGTAGATCGAGCCGACGCCGCCGATTAGGACGACACAGAAAGCCGGGATGACAAGGTTAAAGCCGAGATCGGGGATGAGCTGCGTATCCCAGGCAACCAGGACCCCACCGAGTCCGGCGAAGGCCGTACCCAGAAACCAGACCCAGGCGATGACTCGCTCGGTGTTGATGCCGCTTGCCTGCGCCAGCTCGACATTCGTCGAGGTTGCGCGCATCGCTTTGCCGATCGGAGTGTATTGCAGCAAAAGGTGGAAGCCGAGCATGGCACAGGCAACGATCGCCAGGATCCAGATCTGCTGGCGGGTAATGTACGCGCCCGCGATCTTCATGCCGGGTGCAATCGCGAAGTTATAGCGCAGGAAATGCGGGCCGAAGATTGCTTGGATGGAATAGCGGATAGCGATCGCCAGCCCGAGTGAGGCGATCATCGGCGCGATGTCGCCGGCATTCCGAAACACCCGGAAAATGGCGCGATCGACCAGAATCCCGAAGAACCCCATCACCACCGCCGCTATCGCCAACGACAGGGCGAAGCTGAGCCCCATCCCGGTGTTCAGGGCCCAGGCCATGTAAGCGCCGGCCACCGCCATCTCAACATGGGCGAAGTTGCCAAACTTCAAGAGTGAAAAGGTGAGCGTCAGACCGATGGCGATAAGCCCCAGTTCCGACGCCGTAATCAGACTATTGACGACAACCTGCGCGAAGTTCATCGCGCGATCCACTCCCGGACTTGGCTCAACCCCGAAGCTGGCTGGGGCCGGCTCTGACCGGCCCCAGCACCGTGGGGGCGGACTAGGGCTTGTAGTCGGCGTAGAGCTTCTGAAAATCCTCTTCACTCGGCGCAAACTGCAGCGGCTGTCCTTGGTCGTCGGAATAGCGGAACACCACGACGTTCTCAGGTCCCTCGGACAGGGCCACGAGCTTGCCGCTCTTGTAGGTCTGCTTCATATACTGATCAGACGCCTGCATGCCGTACTTGTTAAAGCCCTTGTCTCCATTGCCGGAAATGCCGAGGTAGTGGTAGGCGGCCGGGAACATCGCGTCGCGGATCTTCTTGGGTTCAAGGCTGTTCGCAAGATTGATGGCAGTCGAAGCGATCCAGACCGCATCGTAGAAGGGCGGCGACCAGGCGTCGGTGTACAGCTTCCCGCCGTTCTTCTCCATGAACCGCTTGTTGAAGGCCTCGGCACGGATGCCTCCGGTAATGTAGTTGAGGCCTTTGATGCCTTCGATCAGGTTTGGCTCGAGCGTTCCATAGGCGCCGGGATTGTAGGAATAGGTATTGGAGAAATCACCCATGCCAAGTTCTACGAGCTGGCGCTGGATGATTGGCGCATCGCTGTCGTAGATGTCTGTCAGGATGGCGTCCGCACCAGACGACATCGTCTGCTGCAGCTCAGTGCGGAAGTCGCTGGCACCCGGCTGGTAGAGCAGAGCGGGAATCCATTCCAGCCCAAGCTCCTTGGCCCGCTTCTCGCTGACCTTGGCGCGATCCTGTCCGATCGGGTTATTCTGAAATATGCCGGTCAGCTTTTTCGCGCTGGGCTTGTCCGCCTTAACGAAGTCGACCAGTGCCACGGCTTGCTCGGCGATCCCCGCGACATTGAATAGATACGGACCAACGGTCTTCAGATCGTTAGTGGTGGCGTCGGTGATCCAAACCACTCTCTTCTCGTTGAGCACCTTGCCGACCGGCAGGGCGATCGAACTCTGATACCCGCCGACACAGACTGGGACCTTGTTGACGTCGGCGAGCTTGTTGGCTGCTTCGACGCCTGATTTGGGTCGCCCTTCATCGTCCTCGACGATGAGCTCGATCGGGCGCCCCAACACACCACCGGCTCGATTGACCTCCTCGGCGGCGAGCTGCATGGCCTTGACGCCGTCGTTTCCGGCCACTGCGGCCGAGCCGGTCAGGCCGATGATGACACCGATGCGTACGGGCTCCGCTGCCTGCGCTGAGATGATGGTCGGCAACGGCAGCGCCGTTGCGATGCTGGCACCGGCCGCAGCTTTCAGTGCCGTTCGACGCCCGAAACGCGAATTCTCCGCTAGAGATTTCATCCTCGTTTCTCCCTGTAACCATGCTGCCGTGCGCAGCACGGGGTCGTCGTCATGTTGCGATCCAGCCGCCACTGTTCGGCTGATCGCTAAAAGCTTAGAGCAGATACGGAATGATGCATACCCATGCGTGCTTTACGGCGTCACACCGACTTGGCTCGTGCGCCGAGATAAGCCGTGCGGATCCGCTCGTCGGCGGCGACGCTTTCCGCAGGGCCCTGAAAGGCGATCCGCCCTGTCACCAGCACGTAGGCGTAGTCCGAAATTTCGAGCGCGCGACGCACATCTTGTTCGACGATGACAATCGCCGTGCCGCTCCCGGCGATACGGCGAATGTGCTGGAACACTGCCTCGGCCTTGAGCGGGGAGAGGCCCGCCGAGGGCTCATCGAGAAAGATGAGGTTTGGAGCCACCATCAGCGCCCGGGCCATGGCGAGGAGCTGACGCTCGCCGCCCGACAGCGTGGCGGCGCGTTGGTGCCGTCGCTCGTACAGCAGGGGGAACAGCTCGAACATTCGCGCCATTGCTGCCTGCCGCATTGCGCGCTCCAGGCGGTAGCCGCCGATCTCGAGGTTCTCCATCACCGTCATCGGCTTGAAGATGTTCAGCAGCTGCGGCACATAGCCGATGCCGAGCGCAGCACGATCGGTGGAACGCAGGCGACCGATATCGCGATCGCGGAAGCGGATCTCGCCTTTCGTCGCCCGGACATAGCCAAGGATCGTCTTGATGAAGGTCGTCTTACCGCAGCCGTTGGGGCCGAGAATCGTAACGATTCGTCCCGGCTCCGCGTCGAAATCGAGGCCGTGGATGATCTCGTCGGCGCCATATCCGGAATGCAGGTCTCGGGTCGCGAGCAGCGGCATCACTCCTCCGCACTGCGCGCACGGCCCAGATAGGACGCGAGAACGCGCTCGTCGGCTTGGATTGCTTCCGGCGATCCCTCCGAGATCAGAGTCCCAGCATCAAGCACATACACCTTCTCACAGACCTCGCTGATCACCTCCATATTGTGCTCGACAATCAGGAGCGTGATGCCCTGTTCGTCCCGTAGCCGCTTCAGCGCCTCCAGGATCACGTTGATCAATGTCGGATTGACGCCGGCCGTAGGCTCGTCGAGGAGGCAGAGCTTGGGCTTCGCCATGAACATGCGCCCGAGATCGATGAGCTTGCGCTGCCCGCCAGATAGGTAGCTGACATACTCGTTCGCGACATGGGAGAGGCCGAGAAGGGCGAGCACCTCCTTTGCCCGGGCAAGGTTTTCGCGTTCGGTCGCCAGTACCTGCGGCAAGCGCAGAACGGCCGCTACCAAGTTGGCTTCGAGCTGGCCCTGCGCGGAGGCCAGCAGGTTTTCGACCGCCGTGAGGCGTTGACCGCCTTCCGAGAGCTGAAATGTCCGCATCAGACCGAGATGGGCGATCGCATGGGACGGCTTGCCGAGAATGGGCATGCCCTCGAAGTCAATCGCGCCCCGGTCTGCGGCCTGAAAGCCGCTGATGATATCGAATAGCGTGCTCTTGCCGGACCCGTTCGGACCGATAAGGCCGACGATCTGACCGCGCCCGACCGTGAGGCTGACGCCTTGCAGCGCGGCCAGCGCGTCGAACCTCTTCGAGACTTCACGCACCTCGAGCATTAGGCGGCAACCTGCGCGTTGCGAGTCGCCGCCATCTAAGCGCTCACCACTCCCGGTCCCCAGGTATCGGAAAGCACAAACCCAGCCGGAAACGGATCGCTCGGATCGAGCCCGATCTGCGTCAGCCCATGCACCCAAGCGCGGCCGCTCACCCGCGATCGCACGATCGACATGGCGGTGCTTTCCTCGAAGGCCAAGGCCTCGACGCGGAACTCACTGCCGATGACGGAGCGGGCGATGAGACAGGCGCCGGCCCTCTGCTCTCCTTTGGCGATCAGGACAGCCATGCGGGCCGCGCTGCCGGTGCCGCAGGGCGATCGATCGAGCCGGCCCGGCCACAGCACCGTCGCATTACGCATGACGGTGTGGGCTTCGTCATCCCAGGCGCGAAACATAACATAACTGATGCCGCGGATTGCCGGATTGTCCGGATGGCGCACGTCGAGCGCCTTGTTCGCCGTTGCGAGAATCTCGATGCCCGCCGCAACCAGCGCTCGTGCCTGGGCTGGCGAAATGGTCAAGCCCAGCTGTGCGACGTCGACGAGGAAATAGTAGACGCCGCCAAAGGCGACATCACCGACGACGGTACCCATGCTTGGTGTTGCAAGCCGAACATCGAGCTCCTGCGCAAAGCTTGGTGGCATGTCGAGCGTGACCTCAACACAGCGGCCATCCTTACAAGATGCCCGGGCAACGACCAGCCCGGCTGGTGTGTCGAGCCGCACGATGCTTTCCGGTTCGCGTAACGGCAGCATGCCCGTCTCCAGCAACGCCGTCGTGACGCACATGGCGTTGGAACCGGACATGGCGTGGGCACGGTCGATCTGCAGCACCAGGAACGCCGAGTCCGCATCGTCTCTCGTCGGCGGTAGCAATAAGTTCGTGGACATTGCCGCCGAGGCCCGCGGCTCGCTTACGAGGAAGCGCCGTAGGCTGTCGTCCACCTCATTGATGTGCCGCATCTTGTCGGCCATGGTGGCACCGGGCAGCCTGAGCACGCCAGAAGTCACGACGCGGCCAAACTCGCCGCCGGCATGGACGTCGATCGCCGAGAGGAAACGGTCGAAGCGCATTGCGGGTATCGCTCCGGTGCGATCATGGAGCCCGGCGCGGACTCCAGACGCTTGATGGGTCAGGGCGGCGGAAGCCGCGCGCGGTAATCATCACACATCCGCGCAACCGCCGTCGACTCGCAGATTGGCACCCTCACAAAGGACGCCGCCTGGACGGCTAGGAACGAGATACGGCACCGCGGAAGAGATTGCCGCGACAGTGGCATTCTTGATATCGGAAGGGGCAGCCTACATCACGGGCCAGAATATCCGCATCGACGGCGCTTGACCCATTCCGTCTGACCATTAGTCACGTTCCCTATCCCCCGCTGAGCCAACTTAAGTCGACAGCTTGTATTCACTGCGCTAATGTATCTGTCGAGGGCCGCTTCTACGAAGAGAACAAAGAAATGAATCGCAAGTCGGCGGTGAAAGCAGCTTCGGCGCAGCTCAAGAGGAAGGAAGTTCCCTTACGGATGGCCGGGTCAGGCACGAAGACGACAGGGAGGGCTGCAGTCAGCGGTTCGAAAACACGGAAACCAAGAGGTACTGGTGCCGCATTCGTCTATGAGCGATTGCGCGATGAAATTCTGAGCCTCGAACTGAAGCCCGGCTCGCCCCTCGACGAAGTCGGTCTTAGCAAGCGCTTTAAGATGTCGCGCTCACCGGTGCGAGAGGCAATCATCCGGCTTGCGAGTGAAGGTCTGGTGACCGTATTTCCGAATCGTAGCAGCATGGTCGCCCCTCTCGATATCAGGTTGATACCGTGCCATCTCGACGCATTGGAGATCATGCAACGATTGACGACACGCTTAGCGGCACAAAATCGGACGGAGACGGACATTGCGCGTATCAAGATCGCAGAGACAGCCTTCGCTGAGGCGGTGAACCGGCGTCTCCTTCTCGAAATGATCAATGCCAATTACGATTACCACATGGCAATAGCCGAGGCGGGAGGCAATCCCTATTTTACTTCCCTCTATGGCCGCTTACTCGACGAGGGTAAGCGGATGCTGCACATGCACTTCTCTTTCGCAGCGGAGAGCCGCCTTCGGGGTTTGGAGACTCTCCTGTCGGAGCATGCCGCCATCACCGAAGCTGTTCAAAATGGCGATATGGATTTAGCGGAAGAACTCGCCTATGTGCATTCCGTTGAGTTTCGGAAGCGATTCACGAGCTATTTGGAGCAAAATTCCGCGGCAGCGGATTTTCGCCCAGAGCCACAGTTTCGTCGAGCAAGATCACCTGCCAAACTCAAAAAGCAAAGCAACAGCCTCCGTGACGGCTCAGCTTGAGACAAGACGCTATATCGGTCTCAAGGCACTGCGTCCGGTCGCAGCCAGGAAAAGAGAAATCTGAGACGATCCGGTTCTGAGGGATCTTCCCACAGAACCACCGCTTCTCTTATTGCGCTGCCTGAGTGACAGACGGTGAGATTGATTTCATCGCCTTGCGGAGAATTGCCATATCCGCTTCTGCCAGCGGCTGTTGCGGCTTTCGGCAGTCACCGACATTGCGACCGGCGAGATTCGTGGCCGCCTTGATGGAAGGATTGTAGTCGTGACTCCAGAAGAATAGCTGCGCCGGAAGCAGTCTCTGCCAAAGCGCGAGAGCTTGGCTAAGCCTATCCGCTGTTACGAGCCGATAAAGCTCTACCGTTTCCCGCGGCATGGCATTGATGGCGCCCCAAATACATCCGGTGCAGCCTGCGAGCAAACCTTGGAAGGCGATCGGGTCGCCTCCATTGAAGATTTTTCCGCCAGTCGCTACGAGCTGTTGGATTCGAACCAGGCTCGCCGTGCTGTCCTTAATGTATTGAATATTATCGATCTTGAGCAACCGTGAAAAAATTTCGGGTGTGATGTCGATATTGGTGTGCTGTGGAATGTTGTACACGACGATTGGCAACGGCACCGCTCTCGCAATCTTCTCATAATGCCACATCACGCCGTCCATACTCGGACCTTCAAAGTAAGGTGGGAGCACCATAATCGCGTCCGCCCCCATATCGACCGCAGCCTTCGAATTTTCTATAGCATCGGCGGTGTTGATTGCCGAAGTTTGTACGAAGATATCTGCCCTGCCGGCGGCATGCTTGCAGGTAATTTCGGCTACGCGCCGGCGTTCGGCGTCGCGCAGGTAGGCGAACTCGCCGGTCCCTCCACAGGCGAGGACAATATCAACCCCACTCTCGATCATCCAATCGATGTGATTTCGCAGCGCGCCTTCATCGACATTTTCTCCATCCTTTGTGAATGGCGTGACCAGGGGCACACACATTCCTTTGAAACTCTTCATTCTAATCTCCTCAATATCTAAGAAGCATCGGGGACCGGTGAGCGTCGGCGGGCCAGAAGACTACGCTAGGCGATTCTAGTTGATGTGGAAAAGATTGTCGACATATATAATGCAAGATGTATGAACCGCTCTGCCCAGGCGGGAATTGCGACAGGTGTACCCTGTGATCGATCTGCCCGGACTGGGTCAGAGCCTGCAAGGGATCGGTGATCCGCTATTTACGTGACCAGCGGCAGGCAGCAATCTAGGCAATTGCTTTCAGCCATGTGTCGGACAGGGTGAATCCATTGGGGAAGGGGTCGGATGGATCGAGACCGATCTGGTAAATCCCGGTGATCCAGGCCTGCCCGGCGATGCTCGGAATGACAGCGGGGTAAGGGCCGACCTCTGTCACAGCTTCAATCCGATTTTCAAAGCGTGAGCCGATGATGGACTCATGAACAAAGGTCTCACCCGACTTAATTTCACCCTTGAGATGCATGAGCGCCAATCGCGCCGAGGTACCCGTACCGCAAGGTGAACGGTCGCAGCGGCCCGGCGAGACAATGACTGCATTGCGCGCATGGAGCTGGCCATTTCGGCGCTCCAGCGGACCCATGAAACAGGTTTGGGTGATTCCCGGAATTAGGGGATTGATTGGATGGCTTACTTCGAGTTGTGCAGCTGCGGCGGTTTTCAGCCTCTGCCCAAGCTCACACAGCTCGCGCGCCTCATTCGGTTCCAACGAAAATCCCAGAACATTCGCGTCGACCATCGTATAAGTCATTCCGCCATAAGCAATGTCGACCGTGATCGTGCCGAGCCCCTCGACCTCAATAGGCTTCTGCAGGTGGTAAACGAAAGCGGGTTGATTGGTGAACCGTACGTGTCGAACCTTCCCATGTCGGCAGTCGCACTCTACCTTGATCAAGCCCGCCGGTGACTCAAGCGTCAAGGAAGTAACGGGCTCTTTCATCGATATCATTCCGGTCTCGAGGAGGACCGTCGCAACACAGATTGTGTTTGAGCCCGACATCGCCGGGTATTCCGTAGACTCCAGTATAACGAATCCCATATCGGCGTCGGGATTGCTCGATTGAAAGATGATATTGGCGTTGTGCCAGGCCGCGCCCCTCGGTTCGAATAGCAGCATTTTTCGGATTTGATCGAGATGCTGTTCCAGATGCAGTCGCTTCTCGAACATGGTCTTGCCCGGAACGGCGCCCATCCCACCGACGACGACCTTGCCGCTCTCTCCCTCGCAATGGCTATCCACGACATTCAAAGTTCGAGTCCAACGCATCGGCTTTTCTCCTTGTCAGAGCGGTTGCTAGATCACGGCTTCGGTTAAGAGAATCATTCCCTCACGAATGTGCATGAGGCCGCTGCCGTCGAGGCAACACGGGCGCCGATCGCCGAGCGAGGAACCGCATGACTGCTCCATCACGTGAGTGGCAGGATTGTGGCGCTCGACTCAGATTTTGCTATTGGCATAGTATATGCAAGACGACATATTGTCGACACTAGTAAGGCGCGTTCCTCGTTAAAAGAAGCGATGTCCTGGCACGCTGGGAGATATGAATGAGAATTGCAAAGGTGGAGGCCCTTCGCATTTTTCCAAAGGTGATCAAGGAGGCGTGGGTTGATGACGAATATGTATGGCCAAGCCAGCCACCCAGCTTCATCGTGAAGGTCACCGCCGAGAGCGGCGATTATGGCCTAGGCGAAGCCACAAGCCAGACCTGGTACCTGGGAGAAACCGCGGCTCACATTGAAGCGTGCATTGCCCTCTACGACGCGGCGCTGCGCGGTCAAGATCCGCGCAATTTTGCTTGCTTGCATCACTTGATGGAATCGCAGGTCAGTGGTGGCATGCCAGGCAGCCGGGGCGCGCGCTCGGGTGTCGACATGGCCGTCTATGATCTGGTTGGTAAGGCGTTAGGCGTGCCTGTCTATGTGCTCCTCGGCGGCGCTTATCGCACTGAATTTGAGCTGTTGACCAATCTCTACCACAAGACTCCGGAAGCGATGGCGGCCGCCAGCGAGAACTTCGTTAAGCAGGGTTTCAAAGGTCTCAAGATCAAAGTTGGAGATGTGGTGCTCGCTAAAGGTTGGAATCGAGCCAATCTGGAATCCGAGCTGGCGAAACTTAAGGCAGCCCTCGAGATCGTGCCTTCCGACGTATACATCGACGCTGACGCCAATCAAGGATGGCGGAACGCGAAATGGACGGTGTCGTTGCTGAAACGCTTCTCGGGGTACGACAATCTCTCCATCGAGCAACCGTTGCCTTATGCCGATCTCGATGGTGCCGCATATATACGCGCCCGTGCGGCAAATCCGATCATTCTCGACGAATCCGTCTGGTCGCCTGAGGCGGCAATTCAGATTGTACGCATGGGCGCATGCGATCGAATAGTGCTGAAGTTGGTGCGGGTAGGTGGTTTTTTCCCGGCACTGCAAGTCATTTCGATTTGTGAAGCGGCTGGCATCGGAATCAGCGTCGATACCAATCCTTACACCATTCTAGGTGACACGGCTCTATGTCACATCGCTGCGATCATAAGGACACCATATCCGGTCGACTGTGAGGGGCATGTAAGCTTTCTTGATATGGGCAAACTCAATCCTTTCCGCGGAGGCATTAGCTTCGATGGTGCGCTGGCACGACTGCCTGAGGCACCCGGATTGGGCGTAGATATTGATTGGGATGTGCTGACACGCCATCAGGCCGAGCACAAGGAGCAACGATTCGCCTAGGAGAAAGCTATGCCGAAGCACGAGCCGCTGCGGTCAATGCTGATCACCGGTTCCGGCAGCGGAATAGGGGCGGCGACCGCACTCAGACTGGCCCAGCCTGGAGTAGGGATGTTGATTCATGCACTGCACAATAGCAAGGGTTGCGAAGAGGTGGCCGCCGAAGTCCGCGCCCGAGGTGCCGAGGCAATCGTCATGCTCGGTGATCTTGCTGAGAGAGGCACTGCGGCCGAACTTGTCGACCAAACAGTCAAAAGTTTCGGCGGGCTCAATGTCGTCATCGCCAATGCTGGTTTCCCCCTCCGGCGGCTCATCGGCGAACTGGATCGCGCTGAATTAGATCACTGCCTGTCGGCAATTACTGGCAGCTTTTTTGAGCTCATGACCGCGGCGCACCCGCACCTTCGAAACGCGGCGGATGCCAGAGCGGTGGCTACGAGCACGCACAATGCTCATGTTTTCCGACCAGATTATCCGGTCTATCCCGCCTCGGGTGCAGCCAAAGCAGGACTCGAGGCAATGGTGAGGGCGGTGGCCGTGCAGTTTGCCGCGGACAAAATTACGGTGAATGCAGTGGTCCCCGGCTTGATTCGAAAAACGGGGGAACAATTCCTGACGGAGCGCGAGTGGCGCGAATTCGCGCTGAAGGTGCCGTTAGGCCGGATCGGAGAACCTGAGGAAGTAGCGGCCCTGATCGCTTTTCTTGTTTCGACGGAGTCCAGCTACATCACCGGACAGATGATTCACGTCAATGGTGGTTTGGTCTGATACGAGGCCCCGATATCGCCGATCCCGCGCATCTCGGGACATCGTCGAGACCCATGCAGCTACAAAGCAGGTCTCAATTAAGCCTGCCTCCAACCCTATCGACAGGAGATTGAAATGCAGATCCCGACCTTCGAAGGCATCATGACGGTAGTCACGACGCCATTCGACAAGAATGGTGCCATCGCGTATGACGCCCTCGGAAAACATTTAGATTTCCTGATTGCTAATGGCGTTCACTACATTATCCCTGGCGGCACGACTGGAGAATACTACGCTCAAACCATCGATGAGCGCAGAGAAGTGCTTGCTTACGTGGCGGGGCGCGTAGGCAAGAGGGTGCGTTTGGCTGCCGGGACCAACTCGGTCCGCCCGGCAGATACAATCGAGCTTTCGAACTATGCCAAGGACCTTGGCTACGAAGCGCTCATGTTGGCGGCGCCGTTCTACTCGCTGCCGAGCACTCAGGAACTGGCCCAGCATTATCGCTTCATCGCCGCAAGCACGTCGCTGCCGATCATTCTTTATAACTTTCCTGCCCGCACGGGCGTTGATATGAACCGCGAATTCCTTGAGGCGGTCAGCGACATCAAAGCGATTTGCGCGATCAAGGAATCCAGCGGTTCGTTTGCACGCATGCTTGAACACATAGTGCATTTCGACGGTCGGCTTCAGCGTATCTGCGGCGCGGATGACCAGGCAGTCGACAGTTTTCTATGGGGTGCAAAGAGCTGGATCGCCGGTGCCTCGAACTTCCTGCCGGCTGAGCATGTAGCGCTCTACGAGACTTGTGTCGTGAACAAGGACTTTGTTCAGGGGCAAAAGCTGATGCGCAGCATGCTATCGCTGTTCTATCTTCTCGAGCAGGGCGGCAAGTATATCCAGTACGTGAAATACGGCTGCGAGCTCGCCGGAATTGCCGTAGGCAGTCCACGCCAACCCCTGTTGCCTCTCAGCGAAGCCGAGAAGGCGAGCTTTCGTCAGCTCTATGAAAAACTGAAGGCGGCCAAGATCGGCAAGCTCGCCGCCTGAAATCGCGAGGTCGCTATGCGCTTCAGCCGGATGATCACGGTGGTCGGCGCACACGCCGAAGGGGAGTTGAATGAGGTCATCACCGGGGGCGTGATTGACGTTCCCGGCAAGACCATGTTCGAGAAGATGCGCTGGCTTGAGGCAAATGGCGACGACCTGCGCAAGTTTCTGCTTTTCGAGCCCCGCGGCAAGATCACCCAGTGCGTAAACCTTGTGCTGCCGCCGACCCACCCCGAAGCGGATGCCGGGTTCGTGATCATAGAATCCGAGTACTACGTGCCGATGTCGGGAACGAACACGTTGTGTACCGCCACCGTGCTGCTCGAAACGGGCATGCTGCCGATGCAGGAGCCCGTCACCGAAATCACACTGGAGGCGCCGGGTGGTTTGGTGCGGGTGACGGCGAGCTGTCGCAATGGAAGATGCGAGAGTGTGACCTTCAGGAACGTGCCGTCATTCGTGTTCCACGTTGGAAAACCCGTCGAGGTAACGGGCCTCGGCACCGTTACCGTCGACGTCGCGTATGGGGGTATGATCTATGCAATGGTGGATGCGTCGGCATTGGGGTTCAAGATCGACCCCTCCGAGGCGCGCGATTTAGTCGACCTCGGCGAGCGCATTAAGAAGGCGGCCGCCGTCCAGCTGCCCGTGGTGCATCCTGAGACTCCGGAGATCCACACCATCAATCAGACGCTCTTTGCCGGGCCGCTGCGTCGTATGGCCGACGGACAGAAAACGGCAAAGAACGCGGTCATTGTCTCCCCGGGGCGAATTGATCGTTCGCCTTGCGGTACCGGAACCAGCGCGCGGCTCGCCGTCATGCACGCGAAGCGTCAAATTACCATCGGTGAACCCTTCATTCACGAATCGATCATCGGCACCAGGTTCACCGGCGAGGTTCTGGGATCTGTTCAGGTCGGCAGCGTCTCTGGGCTTCAGACTGCGATTACCGGCCGCGCCTGGATTACGGCGTTCCATCAATACGTGCTCGATCCCTCCGATCCGCTCCCCACAGGCTACCGGCTCAGCGACACTTGGCCGAACAGCTGAACCAGCGCGGTCTTGATCATGTAGAGGAGTTGAGAATGAACCCGTCGCAAGCGACCAGCTTTCACGATACCGCTTCAAAGCTGCATTTCGAAACGCGCGCCTTTCTCGGCGGCAAATATGTCGAGGCTCAATCCGGCAAGACCTTCGAGACGATTAATCCGGCCACGGGCAAGGTATTGGCGAAAGTCGCCGAGTGCGATCGCGCGGATATCGACATCGCCGTAGCTGCGGCGCGCCGAAGCTTCGAATCGGGGGCGTGGTCTAAGAGAGCTCCCCGCGATCGCAAGAAGATTCTGCTGAAGTTCGCCGATCTGATCGAGAAACATCTGGCCGAATTGGCGGTAACGGAGACGCTCGATTGCGGCAAGCCCGTCAACGATTCTCTTAATGTCGATCTACCCGACAGTATCGAAACCCTGCGTTGGCATGCGGAGGCAATCGACAAGATCTACGACCAAATCTCGCCAACGCCTTCTGATGTAGTGTCGATGATCGTGCGCGAGCCGATCGGCGTGGTCGGCGCGGTTTTGCCGTGGAACTTTCCGATCTTCACCGCCATGTGGAAGATCGCACCAGCGCTCGCCGGCGGCAACTCGATGGTGATTAAGCCGGCCGAGCAGACTCCGCTGACCGCATTGCGCCTGGGAGCGCTGGCCGCGGAGGCGGGTATCCCCGATGGTGTCATCAACGTCGTTCCAGGCTTTGGTGAAACCGCTGGCCAGGCTATCGGCCGGCATATGGATGTGGATTGCGTGAGTTTCACGGGATCCGGCGAGGTCGGACGCCATTTTCTCAAATATGCCGCTGAATCCAACATGAAACGCATCGTGCTCGAATGCGGCGGTAAAAGTCCCGCAATCGTCATGAATGACGTGGCTGACATCCAACCCATTGTCGACCAGGTCGCGGCCGGAATTCTCTTCTGCCAGGGCGAGAACTGCAGCGCAGGCTCGCGGCTCGTCGTCCACAATGAGGTGAAGGACCGATTGCTTGAAAAACTTAAACCGACATTTCGGGCATGGACTGTCGGGGACCCGTTACGCACCGATACAAAGATCGGCGCCCTGGTCGAGGAACGGCACCTCGATAAGGTGATGTCCTACATCGATATTGGAAAGAAGGAGGGTGCCAAGGTCGCGTTGGGGGGCAATCGCATCCTGCAGGAGACGGGTGGGTACTTTTTCGAACCAACAGTGTTCGACAACGTGAAGAACTCGATGCGGATCGCGCGTGAGGAGATCTTCGGGCCGGTGCTGTCGGTCATCACCTTCTCTGATCCAGAGGAAGCGATCAAGATTGCCAACGACACGAGCTACGGTCTCGCCGCATCGCTCTACACGGACAATCTGAACGTCGCTCACAAGATGGCGCGCGCCATCCGTGCCGGCACTGTTTCGATAAACTGCTATTCAGAGGGTGATATGGCTGTGCCTTTCGGTGGCTACAAGGAATCCGGCTTTGGCGGTAAGGACAAGTCTTTGATGGCGCACGATCAGTACACGGAGACGAAGACGATATGGATCCAACTCCGATAACGAGTTGCAGGATACTCGTTCGGGGCGATCTTCGCGCAGGCGCGCAACGGGGTGGAGCCTAGTCACTAATCCTAAAATTCCGTGTCCGATCGCTTTAGGGAATTCTGCTGAAAAACCCCGGTACTGCAGCGTTCGCGCGCGCTCCTCGCATAACCCCCTTGCATGTGCCGCTGACATTGTCCACAATTTTTCCACAATCTCGGAAGGCTAGGCGGCTGAGCGCGAACAACCGCCCACGGGAAGTAGGGAGCACTCGCGGATAGCCTGCGCGGGGCTTGGCGCGCCGCCCCAAATTGACTTGGTCGCGATGGAGATCAGCCTCATCGGCGACGCTGTGCCACAACGAAGTCGCCACAACCAGGGAGAGAAGAATGCGCATTGCTCTGACGATTGCGGCACTGGCGGGCATCACCGCCGCCGCACCCGCCCTTGCGGATATCAAGATCGGCACGGCGGGGCCGCTCTCCAATGCCGAGGCCCTGTTCGGCAACACCTGGCAGAACGGCATGCAGCTCGCCATCAACGAAGCAAACGCGGCCGGCGGCATCAATGGGCAGAAGCTGGTTCTCGTCCGGCAGGACGACCAGGGCGATCCCAAGCAGGGCACGCTCTTGGCGCAGAAGTTCTGCGATGACGATTCTATCGTCGCCGTGATCGCCGACTTCAACAGCGGCGTCACCATTCCTTCCTCGGACGTCTACAATCGCTGCGGCATGCCTCAGGTCACCAATTCGTCCAACCCGAAGGTGACGGCGGCGGGTTACCAAAACCTCTTCCGGCCCATCGCCAATGACTTCATGCAGGGCGGCGCGCCGGCCGAATACGCGCTCGAAACCCTGCACGCCAAGACGGCGGCGATCGTTCACGACAAGCAGGCGTTCGGCGAGGGCGTCGCCACTGTCTTCCGGAGCGATTTCGAGAAGGGCGGCGGCAAGGTGACCTCCTATTCCGGCGTGGCGGCCACCGACGTCGATTTCTCCGCCGTCATCACGCAGATCAAGACTGAGAACCCGGACGTCGTCTACTACGGCGGCACGATGCCGGGTGTCGGCCTGTTCCTGAAGCAGCTCAGGGAGCTCGGCATCAAGAGCCGGTTCTTCGCGGCCGATCCGGCCTTTCTGCCCGATCTCATCACCACCGCGGGGCCGGCGAACGCGGCCGGCGCGATGGTCTCGTTCCAGGCGCCTCCCTACGATTCCAATCCCAAGCTCGTGAAGTTCAGCCAAGACTACAAGAAGGCCTTCAACGAGGAGCCGGGGCCTTATTCGGCGTATGGCTACAACGAAGCCGCCATCATCATCGAGGCGATGAAGAAGGCGGGCGCCAAGGTCACGCGCGAAAACATCGTGAAGGGGCTCCGCGACACCAAGTTCGATGGCATGATGGGCCCCGTCGAGTTCGATGCGAAGGGCGAGCTGAAGCAGCCCTCCCTCTACCTCTACAAGGTGGATGGAAACGGCTTCGTGCTGGAATGGCCGAAGTCCTCTTGACCAACGGTCGTGGGGGGGAGCGGTCGTCCCGCTCCCCCTTTGCAGTAATCGTACCCGGCCGGGACGGATCGTGACCGGATTCCTCGTGCAGCAACTCGTCAATGCGCTGACGATCGGGGCGATCTACGCGCTGATCGCGCTCGGCTACACGATGGTCTATGGTGTGCTGCGCCTCATCAATTTTGCCCACAGCGAGATGTTCATGGTCGGCGGGCATGTGGGCTTCTTCCTGCTCGCGGCGGCGGCGAGCCTGACCGGCGGGCCGGCCAGCGTGCTGGTCGTGTTCGCGATCTTCGTCGCCACCTTCATCGCCGTCGGCCTCCTCGGCGTCGGCATCGAGGCGACAGCCTACCGGCCGCTCAGGGGCGCCTCGCGGCTTGCCCCGATGCTGAGCGCGCTCGGCGTCGCCATCATCCTGCAGAACGTGGTGATGCTCTTCGTCAGTCGGCGCCCGCTGCCGTTCCCGGCCTTCATGCTCTCGATGTCGTTCGACGTCTTCGGCGCGGTTGTCACCCTCAACCAGATCTTCATCGTGCTGTTCGCCATCGCGCTGATGGTCGGGCTCGGCTGGTTCGTGAACGCAACGACGCTCGGCATCAAGATCCGCGCCGTTTCGGAGAATATGCGGACGGCGCAGCTTCTTGGAATCAACGTGAACACGCCGATAAGCCTAATCTTCTTTATCGGGCCGGGCCTCGGCGCGCTGGCCGGCATCCTCTACGCCGGCTATTACGGCATTGTCGTCTTCAGCATGGGCTTCATCGTCGGCCTTAAGGCATTCATCGCGGCGATCCTCGGTGGCATCGGGTCGATTCCCGGCGCGATGCTAGGCGGCTTTGCGCTTGGAATTCTGGAGACGTTCGGCGGCGGGCTGCTGCCGCGACTGACGCATGGCGCGATCGGCTCGGAATATCGGGACATCTTCGCTTTCTCCGTGCTCGTTCTCGTGCTGATCTTCCGGCCGGCCGGTTTCTTCGGCGAGTCGGTTACCGAGGAGGGGATGGTCTACAAGCGTGACTTCTGACGCTAGCCCTGCATCGCCGCATGCGGTGCGGCGGCAAGCCGGAACGCGAACAGGTCGCCTGCGCGCCGTCGCGATCGTCGCTCTCGTCGTTGCCGGCCTCACCTACCTCGTGCCGGGCCTGCCGACCTACTATGTGCGCGTGATCGACATGGTGCTGATCTACGTGCTGCTCGCGGCCGGGCTTAACATGGTGGTAGGCTATGCTGGCCTCCTCGATCTCGGCTTCGTGGCCTTCTACGCGATCGGCGCCTATTCCTATGCGATCTTGGCGAGCGGCCAATTCGACATTCATCTGCCGTTCGCTCTCGTGCTTTTCATCGGCGGTGGACTCGCCGGCATAGCGGGCGTGCTGCTCGGCATCCCGGTGTTGAGGCTCCGCGGCGATTATCTCGCCATCGTCACGCTCGGCTTCGGCGAGATTGTCCGCCTGCTCATGAACAACCTGACCTGGATGACCAACGGGCCGCAGGGGGTCTCGCGCATCGATGAACCATTCCTCTTCGGCGCCGGATTGAACACGCCGCAGGATTTTTTCCGGCTGCTGCTGCCGCTCGTCCTCGTGGCGCTCACGCTCGCATGGCGGCTGGAGCGCTCCATCCTCGGCCTCGGCTGGGCGGCGATCCGCGAGGATCAGGACGCTGCGCGGGGGATCGGCATCAACACTACCATCGCCAAGCTCCTCGCCTTTGGCCTCTCGGCAACGCTCGGCGGCTTTGCCGGCGTGATCTTTGCTGGGTTGCAGCGTTTCGTGGACCCGGTCAGCTTCAGCTTCTGGGAATCGCTGACGATCGTGCTCATCATTGTGATCGGCGGGCTCGGCAATCTGGTCGGGATCGTGGTCGGCGCCGCGGTGCTGATCGTTGTGCCGGAACTGCTTCGCGAATATTCCGAATACCGAATGCTGCTCTACGGCTGCGCTCTGGTCGTGATCATCCTGCTGCGCCCTCGTGGCCTGATCGATCGACGCTACAATCCGGCGTGGCTCATTCGAAAGCTCGGGTGGCGATGACGCTCCGCTTGGAGGCCCTGACTAAACGCTTCGGGGCACTGCTCGCAATCGATCGGCTGAGCCTGACCTTCAAGCCGGGGATGATCACCTCGGTGATCGGGCCGAACGGCGCGGGAAAGTCGACGCTAATCAACATGTGCGCCGGGTCGTACAAGGTCAGCTCCGGCCGCATTCTGCTTGACGATGTCGAGCTACAGGAACTCAAGAAGCATCAGATCGCGCAGCGCGGTGTGGCCCGTACCTATCAGAACATCCGTCTCTTCGACGGCATGTCGGTCATCCAGAACCTCGAGGTCTGCCTTTTTCCAGAACTCTTCGGGAAGACCTTCGCGGAGGTCTTCGTCCCCGGCCTGTCGCACCGGATGAAGGAAGAGCGGCTTGCCCGCTGCCAGGCTGCGCTCGACCAATTCGGGCTGCTTCCCTACGCCGACGAATTCGCGGCCGACCTCTCCTATGGTAACCAGAAGCTCTTGGAGATCGCCCGAGCGACCATGCTCCGCCCCAATGTGCTTATGCTGGACGAGCCGGCCGCGGGGCTCAATCACGGCGAGAAGCACCGGCTAAAGCAGAAACTCCGCGAGCTCCTCCGCCCCGACCTCACGATGATCGTCGTCGAGCACGACATGAGTCTGGTGATGACACTTTCGGACCACATAATCGTGCTGCATCAGGGCAAGCTCCTGTTCGAGGGCACGCCTGCCGAAGTGCAGAACAATATCGCTGTGCAGGAGGCCTATCTTGGCAGTCCGGGAGAGCTCGACGAAATCCGCGAAGCTGCTCGAGCTCGAGCGAATCGAGTCCGGATACGGGCGGACGCGGGTATTGAAAGGCGTCGACCTGGAACTCATTGACGGCGAAGTCATAGCAATCGTTGGGCCGAACGGGGCCGGCAAGACGACGCTCCTCAACACGATCAGTGGGCTCACCAATGTCCACGCGGGCGTTGTCCGCTTCGCCGGGGAGACGATCACCGGCATGGCCGCCCATCGGATCGCGCGGCGGGGGATCAGCCATTGTCCGGAAGGCCGCCGCATCTTCCAACGGCTCACCGTGGAGGAGAATCTCGTCGCCGGATTCATCGCGGGAGGCACGTTGAGCTACGCCGCGCTCCGCGACCACGCCTTCGAGCTCTTTCCGATTTTGGCAGAACGCCGCTTCTCGCTTGCCAGTAGCCTTTCCGGCGGTCAGCAACAGATGCTCGCCGTCGCGCGAAGCCTGATGGCGCAGCCGCGCTTGCTTCTACTCGACGAGCCCTCGCTCGGGCTTGCGCCGCGCGTCGTCAACCAGATCCTGGAGATCGTGCTGAAGCTTGCCGAATCGGGCGTGAGCATCGTGCTCGTCGAGCAGAACGTGAATTTTGCGCTGGAGATCTGCGATTACGCCTACGTGCTGGAGAACGGCGTCGCGACGATGTCGGGGCCGGGCACAAAACTCATTACCGACCCGCAGTTGCGGGAGGCCTATCTCCCGAAGGTCTGAGCTTCCCGATCCCGAACAGATTGGATGCCGAACATGAAACTGGTAGGACGAGGCTGGCCCATAGCGACGAGGTGGTCGTGCAGGGCGAGGCGCCGAGCTACAAGAGTGCGGAACGGGTAGGCGGTGCCTGATGCCTGAGGTGGTCGTCGTCGGGGCCGGCATCATCGGGCTGTCGTCGGCCTACTTCCTTTTCGCGGACGGGCACCGCGTCACCGTGCTCGACCGCGATCCCGCCGGCGATAAAGTGTCGTTCGTGAATGCCGGCGGCATCGGCATCAGCGAGATCGTGCCGGCGTCAGCACCGGGAATCGTCTGGCGGGTCCCGGGCTGGCTGTTCGACCCGCTAGGCCCCCTGTCATTGAAGCTCGGTCATCTCCCTGCGCTCTTGCCGTGGCTCTGGCGCTTCCTGCGCTCCGGCACGCCGGCGGAAACCAAGCGGATCACCGCGGCGCTCGCGGCGCTGGCACGGCCTTGCTACGACGACCTGGTCCCGATGCTGGATACGATCGGCCTATCCGGCGACCTCCATCGGGTTGGCGCGTTGTCGGTCTACGAAACGACGGAGGGCTTTCTGCGCGACCGCGCCGAATGGGAGCTGAAGCGGCGCTTCGGCGTCGTCTGCGAGGAGATCAGCGGCGACGAGGCGCGCGAGCGCGAGCCGGCACTCGGGCCGATCGTGAAGCACGCGATCTTCACGCCGCAGTGGGCCCACGTTTCCGACCCGAAGGCGATCGTCGACCGGCTGCGCGAGTGGCTCGAGCGGCGTGGCGTGCGAATGGAGCGTGGCGAGGCGGTCGGCTTCGAGGGGCAGGCCGTGCGCGCGAATGACGGGCGCCATCTGCCGTTCGATGCGCTGGTGGTTGCCGCTGGCGCTTGGTCGGGACGGCTTGCGCGGCTGATCGGCGACCGCGCTCTGCTGGAAAGCGAGCGGGGCTATAACACCACGCTGCCCAACCCGCGGGTCACGCTTCAAGCCGAGGTCATCTTCGCCGAGCGAAAATTCGTGGCGACGCCGCTCGCGATGGGTCTGCGGATCGGCGGCGCCGCCGAGTTCGCGGGACTCGAGGCACCGCCGAACTTCGCCCGCCCGAAGGCGCTCGTCGCGCTGGCCAAGCGCTACTTCCCCGGGCTCAATGCCGAAGGGGGCAGAGAGTGGATGGGGCACCGCCCGGCGACGCCGGACACGTTGCCGGTGATCGGGCGGTCTCCGCGCCGACAGAATGTCTTCTATGCCTTCGGCCACGGGCATACTGGCCTTACCTTCGGCCCGACCACCGGGCGGCTCATCGCCGACCTGATCGCCGGACGACCGCCATCGCTTGATCTCGCGCCGTTCGCAATCGCGCGCTTCGGCTGACCACCTCGCAAGGATTCTTGAGATGCAACCGCATACCTTCTTCTGTGTCGACACGCCTACCTGCGGCAACCCATGGACGAGCGCGATCCGCTCGCCTTCGACTTCCAGCTTGCCTGACGCATGCCAATGACTCTCGGGCTTAGGCGTTCCGATCTTGTTCCACCGATGCTTCGGCCGGCCGTCGTGCTTCTCGCGGAAGGCCGCGCCCTCGCCCGGGACTGCCGCGTCGGCCGGAACGTCTTTCTCGATAGAGCGGGCGTTGCCACGGAGGCTGAGTACAAGCGGCGCACCGTCGCCGCCGGGCGCATCATGCAGCATGCCCATATCGGCTTCCGCAGCATCGAGCGGACCTGCGAGGCGATGGCCGAGGTGCACCGCGCCTGCGCGGCGCGCGGCGTGACTGTCGATCGCTTCGGGGTGACGCTCGACTGGTCAATGGGCTACCCGGCGGGCTTGCGAGCCGACCGGCCGCGCGGCACCGGGATCGTGCTCGGTGGCCGGGACGATTTCCGGCGCATCGCCAATGCTGCGCCCGCCGCCACGCATTTCGGCGACTTCGTTATGGGCCTGCCTGCCGCCGTGGAGAATACTGAAGCGGCGCTCGCCGCCGGCGCCACGGCGATCGGCAATCTCGGGCAGTATTTCACGTTCCGGCTCCCCTACTGGGACGACGACTGCGCGACCACCGAAGCGACCCTGGTTGCGCTTGGACTAGTCGCGGCACAGGACGTGGAGGTGCTCGTCCACTCCAATCTGGACGACGGTTTCGCCGGCCTGTTTGCCGACGTAAGCTCCGCGCTCGGCATGGCGCTCGTCGAAAAATACATCGTGGAGGACCTGATCGGCGGCCGTGTCTCGCACTGCTACGGCCACCATTTCACCTCGCCGCTCACGCGGCTTGCCTTCCACCAGGCGCTCACCGGAGTGAGCGACACGATCGGCACCATGATCTTCGGCAGCACGGTGAGCTACCGCTCCACGCCGGCCGCCAATTACGCAAGCCTCGCGAGCTATCTGCAGGCCGACATCTGGGCGCTCTGCCGCCGCCGGAGCGGACACGCGATCAACCCAGTGCCCGTCACGGAGAACGAGCGCATCCCCGATATCGACGAGATCGTCGATGCGCAGATTTTCGCGGCCCGGCTTGTCGAGCATACCCGCGCTGCGGAGGCGCTCGTTAATTGGCGGGCGGTTGACGATGCAGCGGTCGCGCTCGTGGGCGGCGGCCGCCGCTTCGCACACAACGTGCTTGCTGGGCTCGCCGAAATCGGTATCGATCTCTCCGACGCCGGCGAGATCATGCTTGCGCTGCGCCGGATAGGGCCGAAGCGGCTGGAGCGGCATTTCGGCGCCGGCAATGAGGACAGGACGGAGTGGGCCGGCCGCAGCGCGATCGTGCCGGCGGAATGGGTGCAGGAGATTCAGGACGCCGCGGACAGGTGGGCCGCGACGCTCGACACCGAGCTGACAGCGCGGATTGGCGCCCGCAGCCTCAAGGCCTGCATCGGGACGACGGACGTCCACGAGCACGGCAAGCACCTAGTGGAGCGGGGGCTCGCGAAACTCGGCGTCGTAGCCATCGATGGTGGAGTATCCACCGATCCGGAACGGCTGGTCGGCATCGCAGCCGATCGCGGCGCGGATTTCATCGCCATAGGCACCTATAATGGCATTGCACTTCGCTATGCGTGCGACGTGGCGCGGTGCCTTGCCCGCGCTGGCCTCGATCTGCCCGTCTGCATCGGCGGGCGGCTTAATCAGGTTCCCGAGGATTCCAACTCGGGCTTGCCGGTCGACGTGACGGATGAAATCCGCGCGCTCGGCTTCATCCCATGCGCTTCGCTCGATGATCTAGTGCCGCTGCTCCGGCGGCTCGCCGAACCGTCGGCATCCCGCCCAGGACACGGCAATTGAAGATGAGGCGAAACGAGCATTTCAGCCGTACACAGAACCCCCGACTGGAGCATGGCCAGTGACGATGCATTCAGTTGATGCCCGCTAGTGCAGCTTCGCAAATCTTGAGCTCCACCGGAAAGGTGGAACGCTGCGCTTGCACGAAGGCGGACCTCACGCCACCACGGCACGAAGACTCGCTTATATATTGAGAGTCAATTCTCGGTGGTTGCGAGCCCCCGCAACCACCTTTACCGAACGCCGGAACACCTCCGGAACCGCCGCCCCATCTTGGGCGGCTTTTTTGATGTTGGCGCCTTGCGCCAACTCGACCATCGCCGCGATCTCCCCCTCCAGCTCGACCTCGAAGCTGCCGCGGGTCTCGCCTGGCCGGACCAGCACGCGCTCGATCAGCGCGCGCGTGATCTCCAACGCCTCGTCGCGCGTGGCGGGATCGGCCAAGGCCTCATGCAATGCCGCGACCTGCCGGGCATGGCGCTCGGCGAGATTGGGATGCAGCCGCGGGGCAGGGGCGACCGCATCGGCAAGCTCGCGTTCGAGCGCTACTTTCCGATTCTCCAGTCCATCGAGCTTCGCCTGAAGTCCTGGAGCCCGGAACCCTTCCGCCATGGCTTCGATCAACCCGTCCAGTTTGCGCGTGATCTCGCCAATCTCGCGCCGGCGTGCTTCGACCTGCAGCTCGGCGGTGTGCCGTTGTCGATTCACCTCCTCGTGAAAGGCGCGAATGAAGTCCTCG
>JBKOWI010000151.1:0-7394 GCA_046724315.1 Pseudomonadota bacterium
CGACGGCGCCATCGTGAATGCAATGATTGCCGAGCGGCTTGGCGGCAAAACTGGCAGCGCGCCGGCGCCGGCAAAGGATGCGGTGAACGGCAGAAAGCCTGCCGCCAAACGACAGTCGAGGGGAGCGAAGGGATGAGACTCCGGAGCTTGACGGCCAGCCTTCTCGGCGTGACGGCATTCGCTCTGATGCTGGCGCTGCCAGCTGGCGAGGCGTTCGCCAAGGAGGAAGGCGGCCACAGCCTGGTCTCGTTCTTCTCCATCTTTGTGCTGGCGATTTTCGTCGGCTATTACGTGGTGTGGAGCGTCACACCGGCATTGCACACGCCGTTGATGTCAGTGACCAACGCGATCTCCTCGGTGATCGTGGTCGGCGCTCTTCTTGCCGTCAGTGTCGAAGCGGCGGGCGGCGTTTCCGCCCACGGTTGGATTGCGAAGCTGTTGGGCTTCGCCGCGCTTGTCATGGCGAGCGTCAATATCTTCGGCGGCTTCCTCGTCACCCAGCGCATGCTCGGCATGTATCAGAAGAAAAAGAAATGACGGGCAGGGCATGAGTAACGATCTCGTCGCGCTGCTCTATCTCGCCGCGGGCGTCCTATTCGTGCTGGCGCTACGCGGGCTGTCGTCGCCTGAGACTTCGCGGCGCGGCAATTATCTCGGCATGGCCGGCATGGCGATCGCTGTCGCGACCACGCTCGCCGTCGCGCGGCCGTCGGATTTCACGACCTGGGCCATGATCATTGGCGGCATCGCCATTGGCGGGACGATCGGCGCGCTGATCGCGCGCCGCATCCCGATGACGGCGATGCCAGAGCTGGTCGCCGCCTTCCATTCGCTGGTCGGCATGGCGGCGGTGCTGGTCGCCGCAGCCGCCTTCTATGCGCCTGAGGCGTTCGGCATCGGCACGCCAGGGGCCATCTACACGCAAAGCCTGATCGAGATGTCGCTCGGTGTGGCCATCGGTGCCATCACCTTTACCGGCTCGGTGATTGCCTTCCTGAAATTGTCTGGCCGCATGTCGGGCAAGCCGATCATCCTGCCGGCGCGGCACATAATCAACATCGCCCTCGCTCTGCTGCTCCTGTTCTGCATCGTAATGTTCTGCCGGGAGCAAACTGCCCTCTATTTCTGGGCGATTGCGCTGCTCTCGCTCCTGCTCGGCGTGCTGATCATCATCCCGATCGGCGGTGCCGACATGCCGGTCGTGATCTCGATGCTGAACTCCTATTCAGGGTGGGCAGCCGCAGGCATCGGCTTCACTCTCGGCAACGCCGCGCTGATCATCACCGGCGCGCTGGTCGGCTCGTCGGGCGCGATCCTCTCCTACATCATGTGCAAGGGGATGAACCGCTCCTTCATCAGCGTCATCCTCGGCGGGTTCGGCGGCGAGGTGGCTGGCCCAGGACACGGCGCAGAGCAGAAGCCGGTCAAGCTCGGCTCGGCCGAGGACGCCGCCTTCATGATGAAGAACGCGGGCAAGGTGATCGTGGTGCCCGGCTATGGCATGGCGGTGGCGCAAGCCCAGCATGCGCTGCGCGAAATGGCCGACGGGCTCAAGAAGGCCGGCGTCGAGGTCAAATATGCAATTCATCCCGTCGCTGGCCGCATGCCGGGGCACATGAACGTGCTGCTCGCCGAGGCCAATGTGCCTTACGACGAGGTGTTCGAGCTCGAGGACATCAACTCGGAGTTTCCGCAGGCCGACGTGGTCTATGTGATCGGCGCGAACGACGTGACTAACCCGTCAGCGGAGGACGACCCGAGCTCTCCCATCTACGGCATGCCAGTGCTCGAGGTATGGAAGGCCGGCACGGTGCTGTTCAACAAGCGGTCACTCGCATCAGGCTATGCCGGCATCGACAACCCGCTCTTCTATCGCGACAACACCATGATGGTGCTCGGCGATGCCAAGAAGATGACCGAGGAAATCGCGAAGTCGCTGTGACGTCGACGCTTCCGCAGCCATTCAGGGATTCCACCCGCCGCTTCCATAAGGCCTAGTGATGATCTCGAGGAAATGCCCGTTCGGATCCTCGAAGTAGAGACCGCGCCCGCCATCACGATGATTGATTTGGTTCGGCTGTGTCTGACCGGGATCGGCCCAGTAGGCTAGCTTTCGCGCACGAATCCGCTCGAAGATCGCATCGAAATCCGATTCCTCGACCAGGAAGGCGTAGTGCTGGCTCGTAATTTCACCATCGGTGTCCATGAAGTCCAGATTCGTCCCGTTATCGGTTTTGACCACCACAAATGGTCCCCATCTGGCCGGCGCGGAAAGACCGAGCATCTCGGCAAGAAACTTTGCCGATGCCTCGCTGTCATGGGCGTACAGGATGGTGTGATTGAATTGGATCGCCATGTCGTCGGCCTCCTCGCGGGAATTGCGAGAGTGATAACGTCTGCCGACCCCGAATGGATGATAAGTGAGCGTGAAACCCCCTTGAGGCGGTACACGGAGTTAATTGCCTCAAAACTAACGAATAATTGTCACAATCGGGCTGAATTTCCCGCTATAAGCGACCACTTGAAAGCCTCCAGCACAGCAACTGCATTGTGCAAGGACGCGAGAAATCTACGTCCTTTATGAACGCGCCATTCAAGCTGCGTTCATAACATTTAGGCTATTCGCTTCCCAACCAAGCAACTCAAAGGTATTTCTGCAAGCCATGTTGAACCTGTTCCTCTCGCTTATTGGTATTTTCGCGCTGATCGGCATCGTCGCCCGGCTCCTGCACCGCTATTTCATCTACATCCCCGACCGCACGCGCGTCGCGCCCAAGGAGACCGGGCTCTCGGGCGTCGAGGAAATCGTGTTCAAGGCGGCCGACGGCACCAAGCTTATCGCCTGGTACCTGCCGGCGCGCGAAGGCAAGCCGACGCTCCTTTATTTCACCGGCAATAGCGGCAACACCGCTTGCCGCGCCGGCAAGATCGCCACCATCGGCTCCGACGGCTACGGCGTGTTCATGCTGAACTATCGCCGCTATGGCGGATCTGAGGGACGGCCGACCGAAGCGAGAATCGCAGCCGATGCGATCAGCGCCCACGACTGCCTACGCGGACAGGGTGTGGCGCCGTACGACATCGTGGCCTATGGCGAGTCGCTCGGGACGGCGGTCGCGACGAGGCTCTCGCTTCAGCGCGCTGTCAAAGCACTCGTGCTCGAAGCGCCGTTCACGTCAATCGTCGAGGTGGGCAAGCTGCTGTGGAAGGGCTTTCCTCTCGACATCATCATGGTCGATCAGTATCGCACCATCGATCGCATCGCCGAAGTGACAGTGCCACTCTGCATTCTCCATGGCGGCCGCGACGAGATCATCCCACTCGATCAGGCTCGCCGCGTGTTTCATAAGGCCAACGAGCCGAAGAGCATGACGGTTCTTCCGGCTGCGGGGCACAACGACCTGTTCGAGAAGGGGGCCTGGGAGAAGATCGAGCTATTCCTCGAGAGCCTCAGGCCTGTGCCGGTTGCGAAGGCAGGCCGCCCCGTGGAGATCGCTGCGGCGGCAAGCGTCGAGGATCGGTAGTCGCGCGCACCGACGTTCCAAGACCAGTGTGTGCTTCCCGCGAATGCGGGGAATCCAGTTGCCATCGCCGTGCATAGTTTCCCCGCGGTAGTGGTTACTGGATTGCCCGGTCAAGCCGGGCAATGACAACGGAATGGAATAAGGAAATAACCCCGATTACCGGCGGGGACCGCGAGGCTTGGGCGACGGGCCTGTGCCGCCACCGCCTTCGCGCTGCGCCTTCTTGCGCGCGAGCTTCCGGGCTCTGCGGATGGCTTCGGCCTTCTCGCGGGCTCGCTTTTCCGAGGGCTTCTCGTAATAGTTTCGAAGCTTCATCTCGCGGAAGATGCCTTCGCGCTGCATTTTCTTCTTCAGCGCCCGGAGGGCCTGATCGACATTGTTATCGCGAACGACGACTTGCACGAGTGCTTCTCTCTCCGATTGGCCGAGTGATGTCAGGATTGGACGCGGGGGCCAAATGTGACCCTTGAACCGGACTGGCCAGGGTCCCGCATCCGAGTTTGCTCTAACAGAAGCGGCGGAAATTGTCCAGAACTCGGCCTAGTCCGGAGCGACGGCACTTTCAGCGTGAGGGATGCAGGTCCCGGTCGTCTCCATGCCGTCGCGCCGCCAGTTGAACTTCTGGCTATCAGGGTACTGGGAGTCCTTCGGATTGGCCTCGGCCCAAGAGCGCCAAGCGTTGTAGACGCGTGTGTACTCGCCGCGCATCTGCTCCTCGGCCTTGAGACACTCGTCGATCGTGCCGAAGACGAGCCCGGTCTTGACCGGGATGGTCCCGTAAATCAGGACAAGCAGCATCCATTTCATCCGCCCACTCCTGACTTGCTGAGGCCACGGCGACCGAAGCCGCCAGGCGCTCAGCTCTTGGGGAAAAGCCGAGTGACGTGGCCCATCTTGCGGCCGGCCCTTGCCTCTGCCTTGCCGTAAAGATGGACTGCAGCGCCATCCTCCTTGGCGAAGTCACGCCATTTCTCGACCTCGGCGCCGATCAGATTGGTCATGATCGCATCACTGTGGCGCGATGTCTCGCCAAGCGGCCAACCGCAAATCGCTCTCGCATGATTTTCGAATTGGCTCACGACACAGGCGTCGAGCGTCCAGTGACCCGAGTTGTGCACGCGCGGCGCAATCTCGTTGACCACGAGATCGGGCTGGTCACCGCCACGCTCGAACATCTCAACGGCAAGCACGCCGACATGGCCGAGTGCCCCGGCGATCTTGCCGGCGATGGTCCGCGCCGCGAAGGCCGAGCTTTGCGAGATGCGCGCCGGGACACGGCTGACGGCGAGGATCCCGTTCTGGTGCACGTTTTCGACCGGATCATAGAATTTGACGGCGCCATCTTGGCCACGCACCGCGATGACCGAAACTTCGCGCTCGAACCGCACCAGTCCTTCGAGCACGGCGGGGACACGGCCGATCGCAGCCCAAGCGCTCTCAACCTCGCTCTCGTCGCTGATCAGCACTTGTCCCTTGCCGTCATAGCCGAACCGCCGCGTCTTGAGCAGCGCCGGAAGCTTCACCGTGCGCATCGCAGCGCGCAGATCGGCGAGGCTGGTGACGGCGGCATAAGGCGCGACCGCGATATCGAGCGCGCGGATGAAATCCTTCTCGGTGAGCCGATCCTGGGCAACGGCGAAAGACTTGGGGCTGGGTAAGACTGGCGCCACCCGGGCCGCAGCTTCGAGTGTCTCGGCCGGCACATTCTCGAATTCGCAAGTCACTACATCAACGGCCCCAGCAAAGCGCGCGAGCGCGTCGCGGTCGGCATAGCTCCCGACTGTGCTCTGAGCGGCGACGTCGAATGCCGGCGCCGTAGCCTCATCGCAATAGATATGAGTCTTGAGGCCAAGCCGCGCCGCCTCCATGGCAAGCATGCGGCCAAGCTGACCCCCTCCGAGAACGCCGATCGTGCTGCCGGGCGGCAGCGGAGCGTCAGGCATCCTCGACGGCCTCGGGAATGGCCTCGGTCTGCGCCGCGCGCCAGGCCATAACGCGGGCGGCCAGGCGGGAATCCTCAAGCGCGAGAATCTGCGCAGCCAAAATGCCTGCATTGGTTGCGCCTGATTTGCCGATGGCGAGCGTGCCGACCGGAACGCCCGCCGGCATCTGCGCAATCGACAACAGGCTGTCGAGGCCTTTGAGTGCCTTGCTCTCGATCGGGACGCCGAGCACCGGCAGCTCCGTCATCGATGCTGTCATGCCTGGGAGGTGGGCCGCTCCCCCGGCGCCGGCAATGATCACCTTGAGGCCGCGTTCGCGTGCGGCAGTGGCGTAGCTGTAGAGCCGCTTTGGCGTGCGGTGCGCCGAGACCACCTTGGTCTCGTAAGGCACTTTGAGGGAGTCGAGCACGTCTGCCGCCGCTTTCAGCGTCGGCCAATCTGAGCGGCTGCCCATGATGATGCCGACGACGGGCTTGGCAACGCTCATCTTTGGCTCATGGGAAGGCAGGCCGGGGTCGCGGAAAGCGCGGGATTATAGGGTTCGGCCTTTGCTTGGCAAGGCAAGTCTCTGATTTTTCGCCGCCTTAATAGAGGCGTGAGCCAAAGGCGAATTAGGCGATGATGTCGGGGAGCAGCTGGTCCTCGATGCGCGCTATCTCGTCCTTGAGGTAGAGCTTTTTCTTCTTGAGGCGCTTGAGCTGAAGCGCGTCAGCTCGGCCAGATTCCTCGAGCGCGTTGATGGCGCTGTCGAGATCCCGGTGCTCCTGCTTAAGCCTAAGCAGGGTCGCCCGGAGCTCGCGAATCTCCTCGCTCTCCATCGGCTGTCCCCTGCTCCTTGCTGCCTCTTTGGGACGCGGAAAGTATCGCGGCGAACAGCAAAGGGCGCAAGGCCCAGACGAAAACCCGCGAGCTGCTTCGAGCGTTATTGCAGTGCACAGAATGACCAGCATTAGACAAATCGTTATCGATTTGACATGATGTCCGGCCGGAGACCAACAGATATGGAGGTCCGATATGGCGCTTGACGCACATCTCGTGGAGTTATCCGAGAAACACCGCGCACTTGATCGCAAAATCGAAGAAGAACAGGCAAGACCGATGGCGGACCGTCTCAAGCTCGCGGAGTGGAAGCGTCAAAAACTGCGTCTCAAAGATGAGATTGAACGGCTGAAGCACGAGACGAGCCACTAGGCTTCGAAGCGCCTGAGCCGGGCAGCAGGGCTTGTGCCCTGGCCGCCATCAAACGAGACTTTGGCAAGGCCGTGGGGGTGCGATGAGAGGCGCCTCGCGGCCTTTCATTTTCCAAGGACTGCGGGGAGCGAGAGATGCAGGGCAGAGCTGGGCGAATTCGGGCAAGCGTCGTCGTGCGGCTTGCCACTCTAGGTGCGGTGGTGTGCGTTTTCCTTGTGTCGCCACCGGCTTGGGCTGCCGAAAAGGATCTCACTGACAAAGGCGAGGTGCTCGTCAAAAAGAATTGCTCTCGCTGTCATGCGATCGGCAAGGAGGGCGACAGCCCGCATCCCGAGGCGCCGCCGTTTCGCACTCTATCGAGCCGCTATCCGATCGAGGATCTTTCCGAGTCGCTCGCAGAGGGAATCGTCTCCGGCCATCCCGACATGCCGATCTTCGTGTTCAGCCCGGCGGACGTCGAAGCGATCATCGAGTATCTCAATTCGATTCAGGAAAAGCCTGCGCCGAAACCGACCGGGCAATAGGGCCGCGTTGCTAGTTCACGGCCCCTTCGGGCCACATCAGCCAGTCGCGCGCGGCTTCCATCTCCCCGGGAGAGAAATGCTCGACGTCGCAGCGCATGAAGGGCGCAACGAGGCTCGACCAGAGATGATGCACGTCCGGATTGGTCACGATGGCGATCCGGCTGAAATCCTGAACATGCCTTAGACTGAATTGGACGTCGTGCCAGAACGCG
>JBKOWI010000169.1:0-3336 GCA_046724315.1 Pseudomonadota bacterium
ACATGACCCGGATCCTGATCGAAGCTCGCATGCCAGAGGAGCGAGATGGTGAAGGTTGGGAGCTCGATAGGCGCGGGGCTGGTGGCAAGCCCGAAGGCCTCGGCAAAATAGCGCGCGAGCCGCGAGGGCATCGTGGTGATGATCGGCGCTCGCCGCAACACGAATGGCACGGCAAGAAATCCCGGCGTGGTCAGCGCGATGGTGCGCTTCAACTTCAGCTTGGCGAGCACATCGTCGACCGCACCGTGAGCATCATCGCTGAGGCTGGTGAGCATGTGAGGTAAACGCAGATAATCTGCGAGCGAGATGGGCGGGGCGAGATTGAGCTGTTTCGGGCTGAACAGGCACAAGAAGTTGTCGGTGTAGAGCGGGCGGCGCTTATGGTGGATCTGCCCGTGATCGAACACGCCGATGCCGAGATCGAGTCGGCCTGAGTCGAGTTCCTCGAGGATGCTGAGGCGATTGATGGAGCGCAGTCGCAAGGCGACATCGGGCGCCGCGCCGCGCAAGCGTGCCATTAAGCCCGGAATGAGCGCGACCTCGATCGAGTCGGCGAGACCGATCCTGAATGCGCGGTCTGCAGTTGAAGGATCGAATGCCTCACGCTGCAACACGGCCGCCTGAATCTGCGAAAGCGTCACGCGCACAGGATCGGCGAGCTCGAGCGCGCGTGGAGTGGGCCGCATGCCGTCGGCGCCACGGGTAAGCAGCTCATCGCCGAACAAAATCCTGAGCCGCGCGAGATTGTGGCTCATTGCCGACTGACCGAGGCCGACGCGCGCTGCGGCGCGGGTGACGCTCCGCTCGGTCAGCAATGCGTCGAACGCGACCAGAAGGTTCAGGTCGAGCCTGCTTAAATTGGCGTGATCGATACTCGTCATCGATATCATCGATTGGACTGATGATACGAGAGCACCCATGTTTCAGGCAACAGCAAAACGGCCGGACGCTGGGATCCCGCCGCGGTGAGGCGCGAAAGCAAGCCAACCGTCCGGCGCAACAGTTCACGCGGGGTTTGAGTGCATTCACAAGACCCAGGACCAGGAGATGCTGGCTTTCAGTGCGGCGCGCGCATTGCCGCAACGAGATCGATCGGGGCGTGCCGCTCGCGTTTGACCTCGCCAGCTTGATACCAGGCGCTCCCTAGCGGCGCCTCGCGAGGCCACCGGCCGTCCTTCTGCCCGCGAGTCGGAAGGGCGGCCGGACTCTGCGAGCGCCTGCAAATCGTCGCGAGCATTGCGTCGCGAATTTCGGGCAAAGGCGAGTAAGTCCTTCTACGAAAGCTGCACTTCCGGACTTGATGCCTTGCTTGTCGTGCGCCGGGTGAGAATGGTCGCGGCTTCGATGCCAGGCAAATGACAATTGGGCTTCATTGCCGCCGTAAACCTTGTGTATCACTGCGTAAGAGCGGGGAGCAAATCTGAGATGGGCATGTCGGAAGCACCGTTCACAGTGTGCGTGGTCGGTGGCGGCTTCACGGGCGCCGCGGCCGGCGTAGCTTGCCTGTCTCACCTCAAAACGCCATTCCGCCTCGTCATAATCGAGGGGACCAGCGCGCTCGGGCACGGGCTCGCCTATGGCAGCCATCGCCCGCTCAATCTCCTCAATGTGCGTACCCGCGATCTCTCAATTCGTGCAGGTCAGCCCGGGGATTTCTTGAACTGGGCGTTTCGCCAGCTCGACCAGGGCGAGAACCAGGCAGGCCTGCATGAGGCGCTCGCCCATACGTTTCTGCCGCGGCAACTGTTCGGCGAATATGTCCGCCAGAGGCTGTTCGAATCCGCCGAGCGCAGGACTGACGTCGGGTTCAGCGTCATCACTGCCATGGCGCGCGCCGTGATCCCCGAAAGCGGGCACTATCGCGTCGAGCTCGATCGCGCCGAGCCTGTCACTGCGGATGTCGTGATGCTCGCCACGGCGTACGGCCTGCAGCAACCGCGTTCGACTGGCGCGCTCGCGCCATACGAGATCGTATCCGCCGAACGGACCGCCGCGGCAAACTCGATGGTGCTAATCGGCTCCGGACTCACCATGGTCGATGTGCTGCTTAGCGCCCGCCGCGATGGTTTCCAGGGCAACGCGGTCGTCGTCTCGCGGCGCGGACAGCTGCCGCGGACGCATGCCCCGAAAGGAGTCGTGCCGCAGCAGGTCGCAATCCCTCATTCCAAACGCGTGTCCCTGCTCGCGGCATCAATACGCATTGCCTGCGAAATGGCCGAAAGCGGCGGCACCCCTTGGCAGGCGATCATCAACGGCCTGCGTCCCTCGATCCAGAATATCTGGCAGGGACTGCCGCGCGAGGAGCAGGCGCGCTTCTTGCGACACCTCCGCCCGTTCTGGGACGCGCATCGCCATCGCCTTCCCATGGAGGTGCATGGCCGCCTCAGGGCGGAGTTCGGCGAAGGCCGCGCTGTGCTGCTCCGCGGCGCGGTGAAAGAAGTCGCGCGCGAGGGCGACAGATTCGCTGTCACTCTTCAGAAGCGCGGCGCGCGGCATCCGGAGACTATCGCGACGGACCTTGCCTACGATTGCTCGGGCTTCAGACCGGATCTCGGCCAGCCTTTGGTCACGAGCCTTTTGGCGCAGGGGCTCGCCTGCTCCGATCCGCATCGTCTCGGTCTTGTCGTCGAACGCAATGGACAAGTGATAGGTGCGCGCGGCGAGGTCACAAACGGCCTGTTCGCGATTGGCCCCCTCTGCCAAGGCACGTTGTGGGAGATCAACGCAGTGCCCGAGATCGTCACGCAAGCCGATCAGGCCGCGCAAAGCCTCGCATGTCTCTACGAGACAACGCCCGCGGCCGAGCGCCTGGCGGTCTGCTCCTGACTTCGCTGCACTGCACGGCAACCGGCTTGACTGCAGTCGGACTCGAGAATCGAATGACGCGCGGTGAGGGGTGAGCCACAGGAGGGTCAAGTGGCCGTCGATCCAATGACTTGCAGACGGCATGCGAAAGCCTGCCTGCGCCTCGCTGAGACCGCGAAAACATCCGAACTCAGCACAGCGCTCCTTAGCATGGCTCGAACTTGGGCCAAGCTTGCAACCGAAACCGAGCATTACGAGACGGTCCTGTTTGCCCAGTGCAAGAAAGAACCCTGCGTTGGAGCCAGGCCGCTGGCCGTTGACGCCTGGCTCGAAGCCAGTCTCTGAAGTTCGCGGTCCCGATAGGACACTGGCGAAACCGCGCAGGGAACCAAGCGGCCGAATTCCAACGAGCGAAAAGATTCTGGGCTAGGAGCTAACTTACAGAGCGCGTTAATCTTTCGGTGTGGTTAACGTCGAGCGGCCCTCAAAAAGCCACGAAACCGCTGAAAATCATGATGTTTCCGGCGGAGT
>JBKOWI010000101.1:0-4485 GCA_046724315.1 Pseudomonadota bacterium
ACGGCGATCTCGTCGAACGGATTCATCGACATTTTCACGTTGGCGAGGTCGACGCCCGAGCCGTCCGACTTGACGCGGACTTTCACGTTAAAATCGACAACCCGTTTCACGGGAACGAGAATTTTCATGCGGCTTTAGTTCTCCGCACGTTTGTAAGCGGCCCCCCTAGTCCAGCCATCTCGCAACTGCGAAATGGCCGCGACCGTACTGCCGCACACCCCCCAAGTCAATGGTTTCTAGGGGTTTCAGGAGGGTTTCAGGCGCCCCCGCGGGTCTTGTCGAACAAGACTACACCGCGCCGCCGCATGAACAGAATCAATACCGCGCCGGCTGCGAGCCCGCCAACATGCGCCCACCAGGCAACATTTTCCTCGCCCTCGATGAGCAGGTTCACGAACTGCGCGAGAATCCAGATACCGAGCGCCCAGGCCGCCGTAATCCTGATGGGGATGCGCCAGAGCGCCAGGATCCAGACCTTCACCTTGGGATGCAGAATGAGATAGGCGGAGATCACGCCGGCCACGGCGCCGCTTGCGCCAATCAGCGGCAGATCCGAGGTCGGCATCATCCAGGAATGCAGCACCGCGGCGAAGATCCCGCACATCAGATAGAACATGATGAAGCGGACGTGCCCCATCGCGTCCTCGATATTGTCGCCGAACACCCACAGGAACAGCATGTTGCCGAGGAGATGGATCCAGCTCCCGTGGATGAACATGTAGGTGATGAGCGTGAAGCGCTCCGGAAGCGGAAAGGCGCCGGTCGCGAACATCGAGCCGCTGACCGGCCCTCCCGCCATCAGCTTCGCCGGGATTACGGCGAACGCCGCGGTGTTCTCCTCGTCGAGCGGAATGAACCAGCCGGTCTCGAAGATCGTGTAGAGGGCGACGTTGAGCACGATCAGCGCCACCGTCACGTATTGATAGCGGATCCGCTTCAGCGGATTGGTGTCATGGAGGGGTATGAACACCGATACACCGTCCCCGTCTCACCGGTTCTTGCCCGGCACCCACGTCACGTCTGACTTTCCCTTGTCGTTGGCATAACGCGCGGCCACGAACAGGAAATCCGATAGTCGATTGATGTAGCGGAGCGCGGGCTCCCCGACCGGCTCGTTTCTCCTCGCCGCAAGCGCCACCATCAGCCGCTCGGCGCGGCGCGAGGTGGTGCGGGCAAGATGCAGAAAGCTCGAAGCAGGCGACCCACCCGGCAACACAAAAGAGCGCAGCGGATCGAGGTCTCGGTTGAGCTCGTCGATCTCCCTTTCCAGCCGCTCGACTTGCGCGTCGGTCACTTGCAGGCGCCCGCGCGCATCCTTGGTCTCGTCGGGAAAGCAGAGGTCGGCGCCGAGATCGAACAGATCATTCTGAATGCGCGCGAGCATGGCGTCGAGGCCCTCGTGCTTTCCGCGCGTATAGAGGCGCGCAAGCCCGATGGCCGCGTTGGTCTCGTCGAGCGTGCCGTATGCCTCTACCCTGAGGTCGTATTTCGACACGCGGCGGCCTGAGCCGAGCGCGGTCGTGCCATCGTCGCCGGTGCGCGTATAAATCTTGTTGAGGACAACCATCACCAACGCCTCGGAATCCAAGGCCCCGCGGATCACTCCGTGCTTCTAACTTAGCAGTAATCTGCGGTTCCGGGAGGTCAAGCCTTGTTACAGAGATGGGCTACTTGCCGGAAAGATAAATGGCCGCCATGACGATGCAGATTGCGATGAATTGCAGGATGACGCGCCAGCGCATCAAGGTTTGGCTCAGATTGGGGCTGCCGCCGCGCAGCATGTTCCACAGCCCCATCAACAGCACGAGGGCCACGGCGGCGAGCGCGAACGGCACTGCAAGGCGTACGGCGTGTTCCATCAGGGGATTCCCTTTGTCCAGGGCATGGCGGAGAACGCCTAGCGCGCGACTTTAGTTGCTTGCCATAACCACGTCGAGGGCCCGGCTCGGCAAGAGTCGCCGGAACAGGACGGCAGCATAGGTTGGGATCGTGACGTAATAGCGCGATTTGGGCCGCCTGCTCTCGGCGGCGAGGGCGAGCTTGGCAGCGACAGCTTCGGGTCCGAGCTTGAAAGTCTGGGTGCCGCCTTGCTCCAGCCGCGCGATCCTCGCGCGGTAGATCTCGCGATGAGGCGAGCCTTCGAGATCGATGTTGCGGCGATAAGCTTCGAGCGCATGCTCGGCGAAGCGGGAGGCGATCGGGCCCGGCTCGATCAGCACCACATGGATGCCGGTGCCCCTCAACTCAAGACGCAGGACATCGGCAAGAGCCTCGACGGCGAATTTAGCGGCGCAATAGGCGCCGCGATACGGCGCGGCGATGAGGCCAAGCACGGACGAGCAGAACACGAGGCGGCCGCCGCCATTCGCCCGCATCGCGGGGATCATCCGCGCGGTCAGGTCATGCCAGCCGAACACGGCAGCCTCGAACTGGGCGCGGAGCACATCCGGCTTCAAATCCTCGACGGCGCCGGGCTGGCCGTAGGTGCCGTTGTTGAAGAGCGCGGTGAGCTTGCCGTCCGTTGCCTTGAGCACCTGCTCCGCAGCTTCGGCGATGGACCGAGGCTCGGCATAGTCGAGATAAAGACTCTCGACGCCGACCTCGTCGCGAAGCCTGGCAATGTCTTGCGCTTTTCGTGCCGTGCCGAATACGCGCCAGCCGCGCGCCTTCATCTCGCGCGAAGAAGCAAGCCCGATGCCCGAAGAGCAGCCCGTGATGAGGATCGAGCGCTTGACCAGAAGCTACTCCTGGCCCTCTGGCGGCATGGCCTTCTGCTTCAGGCCCTTCAAACCCGCGGTGAAGATATCGCTAATCGTCTTCTTGGCGTCTTCGTCGGTCGCGCCGTTCGCGTCGAAGGTCGCATCCCAATGGATGGTGGTGCGGCTCGGATCGCGCTCGTCGGGCTCGACCCACAGCTTGGCGTGGTAGTTCTTCACTGGCAGAGGACTCTCGATGATCTCGTAGCTGTAGCTCGTGTCGTCAGTCTCATCGAGCTTCTCCTTGATCTCGCCGCCATTCTTCAACTTGAGAACCCGGATGGTGGCATCGCCTTCTTGGCTTTCCTTGCAGTCGGCAACTGCCGGGTGCCAGTCCTTGATGCCGCAGAAATCCGAGGCGAGCGCCCACACCACGAGCACCTGTCCAGGCGCATCAATATGCTTGTTGACGTCGATCGCATAGGCCGAGCCGCATGCAACGATGAGCGCTGCAAGCGCGCCTAAAGCCAATTTCATCACACGCATGAATTCCTCCAGTCCTTAGCGCCGGCCCCCACCGGTCTTACAACGAACTCAGCCCTCCAGTAGCCTGCGCGCAATGACATGGGCCTGGATCTCGGCGGCGCCCTCGAAGATCGAGAGGATGCGCGCATCACACAGCACGCGGCTGACAGGATATTCCAGCGCAAAGCCATTGCCGCCGTGGATTTGCAGCGCATTGTCGGCAGCGGCCCAGGCCACGCGAGCGGCGAGCAGCTTGGCCATGCCAGCTTCGAGATCGCAGCGCCGGCCGGCGTCCTTTTCGCGTGCAGCGAAATAAGTGAGCTGGCGGGCGAGCAGAATCTCCGCCGCCATCATCGCGAGCTTGTCGGACACGCGCGGGAAATTGATGATCGGCTTGCCGAACTGCACTCGCTCCATGCCGTAGCGTAGGCCAAGGTCGAGCGCGGCTTGCGCCACGCCGATCGCCCGCGCGGCGGTCTGGATGCGCGCAGCCTCGAAGGTCTGCATGAGCTGCTTGAAGCCCTGGCCCTCAACCCCGCCGAGCAGGTTCGCGGCGGGCACGGCGAAGCCGTCGAACGAAATGTCAAATTCCTTCATGCCGCGATAGCCGAGCACCTCGATCTCGCCGCCCGAAATGCCCTCGGCCGGGAAGGGATCGTCGTCGGTGCCGCGCGGCTTTGGTGCCAGGAACATGGAAAGCCCGCGATAGCCTTTCTCTTTGGGATCGGTGCGGGCAAGCACGGTCATGAGGTCGGCGCGGGCCGCATGCGTGATCCAGGTCTTCTGCCCGGTAATGCGGTAGACATCGCCGTCCTTCACGGCGCGGGTGGTGAGTGAAGCGAGGTCTGAGCCCGTATTCGGCTCAGTGAATACTGCGGTCGGCAGCACCTCGCCGCTCGCGATCTTGGGCAGCCATTCCTGCTTTTGCGCGTCGGTGCCTGCGTTCAGGATCAACTCCTCGGCGATCTCCGAGCGCGTGCCGAGCGAGCCGACGCCGATATAGCCGCGGCTGAGTTCCTCGGAGACGACGCACATCGCCTCCTTGCCGAGCCCGAGCCCGCCATACTCCTCGGGCAGCGTGAGGGAGAACACGCCAAGCTCGCTCATCTTGGCGATCAGCGGCAGCGGAATGTATTCATCCTTGAGGTGCCATTCCTGCGCGTTCGGCACCACCTCGGCATCCGAGAAGCGGCGCATCTCGTTGCGGATGTCCTCGAACGTCTCATCAAGACCTGGGTCGCCATAATTTGCCGCAGCCGCGCCT
>JBKOWI010000012.1:0-2838 GCA_046724315.1 Pseudomonadota bacterium
CGCGATCAGAATTCTCATCGCGCTTCCCTATCAGCTCGCTATGGCCGCTCGTAGCCATGGCACACGTCATGCTCAGCCAGAAGGCCCGGCTCTCGTCTTATGACGAATTCAAAAATAGCACGGCTGATGCGCTGGCCTGGCCGAGCAAGGTGCAGATCATTAAAAATGGTACTCGCCAGAAGGTCCAGCCTCCGGTATCAGCGCCGTGATCATGTCCGATCGTGATCTGAGGGAACGATGTAACGCCGACGGGAGCAATTTGATCGTCCTACTCCTTGGCAGGGGTGGTCAGGTTTTTGTCGTCCGTGTCGACCACAAAAACCGCAAGCAGCTTTGCCGGTTCGGTCTTGCTCGCATTGCGGCTTATAGGATGGCTGGAACCCGGCGTCTCGAAGAAACTCTCGCCGGCGCGGTAGACCCGCTTTGGTCCGTCGTTCACTTGCGACTCGATTTCTCCGGACACGACATAGGCGAAAATGAAAGCAGATTTCGCGTGCGTATGCGAAGGAGACGCCCCGCCAGGAGCGTAGTCAACGACAAAGGCGACGAGTGATTTGCCCGGAATATTGGGTATCGCCTGCTCGAAGGTCTTCGTGACTTTTTCGCCGTCTTGAGCAGCAGCAGAAGACATCGCGATGGCGATGGCGATAGCAGCACAAGCGAGGCCGTTGAACGATCTGAACTTCATCATACTCCTTCTCCTTTGCCTATGATTGATGATCTCCCGATTTCCAATTAAGGCGCATACTCGGATAAAATTCGCAGCCTGCTCAAAGGGTCCGCTATGTGCCGATTGTGTTGATAAACTCTCCGAGTGAGCACCATGGCGGTGTTGAGGAGAATGCTATTTCGCGACAGAGGTGATCAGGAATCCTGATTCTAAAAATGCCCTCTTGCGGAATGCTGTTCTACTGTCGGCATCTCTTCACGGTGGCCTCAGACTTTTTCAACACAATCTGCCAATAGCGGGCATGAGGCATTGCAATACCGCGATAGAATAATATCGAAGCATCTAAAGGAGCCATCGCCCACCAGAACGCTATGCTACCATTGCTGTAGTGGCGCACACCTATTCGTAGCGTACGCCCGGTAAACTTCTACCGTTGACCTTGGAAAGAACCCCATGTCAAACCCTCCTTCCGCCGTGGTCATCCCCGATTCCTTGCTCGCGAAAGAGGCAACAGGCATCCTGCGTGAGTACTCCACCGAGCTGCTCTTTAATCATTCCACCCGCGTCTACCTCTTCGGGGCTGAGCAGGGCCGCGAGCAAAAACTCCGCTTCGACCCTGAACTCCTCTATGTCGCGGCCGCATTTCACGACCTCGGTCTCATCAAAAAGTTTTCGAGCCAAAACGAACGCTTCGAGGTCGATGGAGCCAATGCCGCCCGTCAGTTCCTAACCGCACATAACGTCCCCGAAGAGCAGATACAAACTGCTTGGCTAGCTATTGCCCTGCACACTACCCCGGGCGTCACCCACCACATGCGACCTGAAGTAGCTCTGCTTTATTCGGGCGTCGCTCTCGATGTCCTCGGAAAAGGGTTTGATCAATTTCCTTCGGAGTTGCGCGACGAAATCGTGGCTAGGTACCCTCGCAAACACTTCAAGGAACGATTCTTGCGGGAATACTTTGGGGGCTTTGCACATAAGCCCGAGACCACTTACGGCACCGTGAACGCCTCTATCTGTGAACGATTTATCCCCGATTTTAAGAGTCCCAACGCCGTCGATCTGATTGCTGGATCGCCCTTCCCGGATTCCGCATAGCAAAGCCGAACGCAGAGAGTTAGCCGTTTCAGACACGCCTACGCCTCTCGCGCGTTCTTCCCGATGCACCGACATGTGCGGACTGGAGGAGTGGAGCGTACGAATGCCGGCTTGGGTCGCGGGCAGCAGAAGCTCGGGCGCGCCTGCGGCGTGAGGGCCCGACGACGGCGGTGGGCGAGGTACTGGGGGTTTGTGGCCGCGATCCGATGACTGCGGTCTTGTGGCTCGACTCGAAGCGGGGCGCGCGCATGCTGCTGAAGCATCCCGCGCTAACGATCATCGGCAGCCTTGCGCTGGCGCCGGCCATCGCGATTGGGTTGGTAGGCGCCGAGGTTGCCGGAAAACTGCTGTACAAGCGAATGGAGCTGGAACCCATGAACAACATCGTTTTGGTTCACGGTGCCTTTGTAGATGGCGGTCACTGGGAGTCGGTTTACAAGATCCTGAAGCGAGATGGTCACAGTATCAGCGTCGTCCAGAATCCCACGATAACACTGGAGGACGACGTGACAGTTACCAGACGTGTCCTTGCAACGCAGAAGGGCCCTGCGATTCTCGTCGGGCACTCCTATGGAGGAGCGGTAATCACTGAGGCCGGAAATGATCCGAAGGTGACTGCTCTGGTTTACATCGCCGCGTTCGCACCGGACAGAGGCGAATCCGTGGCCACACTCACTAAAGATTCGCCGCCGGGCGCGCCCGAATCCCCGATGCTGCCACCGCAAGACGGCTTTTTGTTCCTTGACAAAGCTAAGTTTGCCGCCTCTTACGCCGCTGACGTGGACCTAGACAAAGCCGCGTTCTGGGCCGATTCCCAACTGCCATGGGGCGTAGAGTGTCTCAACGGCGCAATTAGCGAACCGGCGTGGAGATCGAAGCCGAGCTGGTACCTGGTCGCTACCGAGGACAGGAGGATCCCACCCGACGCTCAGCGTGCAATGGCTAAACGAGCGGGCTCCACGGTGGTTGAGGCGAAGGGCAGTCACGCCATCTACTTCTCGCAACCCAACGCTGTCGCAGCGCTCATTGAACAGGCCGTAAGTAAAGACAACGGGTCTTCTGTGGCCCCC
>JBKOWI010000132.1:0-10983 GCA_046724315.1 Pseudomonadota bacterium
TGAAATCGCGTTTGCCGATAGCGACTCCGCAGCGGCGCAGGATGTCGTAGGCGGTCGTCGCATGAAAGTAGAAGTTCGGCAGCGCGAAATGCACGAGATAGGGCTCGCCTTTGAATCGCATCTCCTGCCCGCCGACCGCAAGCGTGATGTCGCGCGTCTCGGACCCGTCGATGTCCTTGGGCTTGAACCCCTCGACGAATTTTACCGTCTTGGCAATGCGAGCCTTCAGCTCGGCGAAAGTCTGCTCCTCGTCGGCATATTTCGGGACCTCTGCGCCGGCGAGCCGAGCGGTCGTGCCCTTGGCGAAATCAGCGGCGATCTGTATCTGGCGCACGAGCGGAAACATATCGGGGGCAAGTCGCCAATTGAGCATCACTTCGGGCTCGATGTCGCGCTCCTCGGCAAAGCCTCGGCCTTCTCCAGAATAGCGGTGAGATTTTCCAGCATTTTGAGAAAGGCCGGAACCGAAGCCGCATACATTCCGAACGACATGGAGAGTCACCTTCATGAGACGATTGGAGGAAGGGCGCGACCTTAGCAGCGTTCGGCGCGAATGGGTCATCACGTTCAGGCGAGCGAAGCGAAGATAAGAGGCACAACATGCAGGGGAAATCGATGGGATCCATCGGAGGAGTAAACCGGCGCCACTTGGTCGCAGGAGCCGTCGGCGCTCTCGCGCTGCCGATCGCAACGCGGGTAACTGCACGCGGCATCGAACAGCCGGCGACCGAAGCGGACACCCGCTTCATGCGCATGGCCATCGAAGAGGCGACGCTCGGCGATTACCCTTTCGGTACGGTGATCGTGCGTGACGGCGAGGTGCTCGCTCGCGGCCACAATCGCGGCAAGCAGGAGAAGGACCCAACGGCTCACGGCGAAATGGTCGCGATCCGCAATTTCCTGAAAGGGCACGGCCCCGATCTCCTAAAGGGCACCACGCTCTATACTTCGGGCGAATCCTGCCCGATGTGCATGGGGGCGATCATCTGGTGCGGGATCGGGCGCGTCGTTTTCGGCGCCTCAATTGCTCAACTTGCCACCAAGATCGGCCAGATCATGGTCACCAACAGCGAGATCGCGGGCAAGACGCCGTTTCTCGACATTGCCATCACCGGCGGGGTTCTCGCCGAGGAGTCGATGAAGCTGTTCAAGTAGCGAGCCGCATCAGCGGTCCCAAGTCGGGAAGGCCTGCACGATCGGCGCGAGGTCGCGCGCGTGGTCCCAGTCGCCCCCCTCCCTGGTAAGGCCAAGTCTCACGATCACGAGGTCGCGCGACGGCACGACGGCGACGATCTGCTCGTCATGACCGAGGAAGTAATAGGCATTCTCCGGCATCGGCGGAACGCCAAGACTTGGCGATCGGCGCAATCTCAGCCAGATATGCGCGCCGTAGCTGCCATCGGCCAAGGACCGCGAAGGCCCGCGGCTATAAACCACCCACCCATCAGGCAGGAGAGGCCGGCGTTGCCACACGCCGTCCTGAAGAAACAGGAGACCTAGCCGTGCGAAATCGCGCGCCGAGGCATAGAGGAAAGAGGAAGCCGTGAAGGTACCGCTCGCGTCGGGCGCGAGCACCGCGCTCGTCATGCCGAGCGGACCGAACAGACGCTCGCGCGGGAAGCGAAGATACTCGCTCTGGGACGCGAAGGAATCGCGCAAGACGCGGGAGATGATCTCTGATGTTCCGCTCGAATAGTGCCAATGAATACCGGGGGGATGAGCGAGGTCCTTTGAAGCCGCGAAGGTCGCCTGGTTCGGCTCCGCGAACAGCATTTGCGTGACGTCGGCGAGCGGGTCGTCGTAATTCTCGTCGAAAACAAGGCCGCTCGACATGCGCAACAGATCGTCGAGCGAGATGTCGGCGCGCTTGTCGCCAGACGAACGCCACTCGGCAAGCAGCGCCTTGTCGGTCACGGCGAGCTTGCCGTCCTTGACCCTGAGGCCGACGAGGGCGTTGAGTGCGCTCTTGCTCATCGACCAGCCCGCGAGCGGCGTCGCGGCGTCGAAGCCCGGCGCGTAACGTTCGGCGACGATGCGCCCGTGATGCACCACGACAAGCGCTCGCGTGCGGCGGGGATGGAGAGGATGCGGCTCGGCGAAGGTCGCGTCGACCGCCTTGTCGAGCGCAGCCTTGTTCACTCCGCGATCGAGCGCACTGAGATCGACGCGCTCGCCCTCCGGCCAAAGCGCATCGCTGTTCGCAGGCGGCGGGTCGGCAAACAGGCCCGCCGTCTCGGCCGTGAGCTCGTCCTCGGCCCGGCCATTGAGCAGCGTGCAGCCGAGCCCGTCGCGGAAGATCGCCGTCTGAAAGGCAAAGCCTGGGATCGAGGCGGTCACGCGCTTCTTGTCGAGGTCGACCGTATGGAAGAACAGAGCCAGAAGCTCGTAGCCCGGACCGCTCAGCTCTTGGGCAACGACGTCCTGCTCTTTGCGATGCGAGACGAACAGTCCCGAGCAGAGCATCTCCGCGGTGTAGCCTGCGCCAACGAGGGCGGCGCGGTAGAGTGGATGCTCGGCGGCGGCAAGGACGGCGACGATCATCGCCCCCATCACCCACCCCCAAATCCGGCGCTTCGAGATCCGTGCCATGACGCCACCTTGGTCCATCGCATCGGCGGCGGCTAGCAGCGCACAGTGTCGCGCAGCATTTCTCTACAAATAGGATTTTCCAGAAAGACTGGTGCCGCTGGAGAGATTTGAACTCCCGACCTTGGCTTTACGAAAGCCCTGCTCTACCCCTGAGCTACAGCGGCGCTAACTCAGTTTATCCCGCGCCCGCGTGACTTAATGCCATTGCCTTAGCGATGCAAGTTCGGGTCCCCGACCCCCGAACTAGCGGATTTGCGCCGCGCGCAGGCGCTCGAGAGGGCTTGGGCCTTCGTCGCTTTCCGCTTGCGGAACACCCGGGTCGTCAGGGGCATGCGCCGGCACGAAAATCGCCGGTTTCTCAGTCGGCTCGGTCTTGTGACGTGGCGCTTCTGCTGGCTTCTGCACTGACATCGTGTCCCTACCATCTCTTGACTTTGCTGGAGCCGACTCAACCACATCGGCGGTTTCTGGTGGCATCTCGGCGTGCGGAGAACTCAGCGCCGGCGTCTCTGGGGCTCGCGGCGAAGGAACGAACGGGTGCTCCTCGATCAGGAGGCTGTCGTCGCCGCGGCCGATGGCATCGACCGGCGCCTTCCATTCGAACGCGTCGACTGCGCCTGTCACCGGTGAGATCGGCAGCCAGCGGTCGGAGACATAGCCGTCGGCGATCCAGGCCCGGTCGCGCGGCGCACGGACGGCGCGCGCCAGCCACTCGCGCTCGCGGCCCCTGTCACCGAACTCACCGGCCTCGATGCGCGCCATCAGAGCGCAGATACGCGCTGGCGGGCGTCCGTCGAGATATGGCGCGAGGGCATCCCGCGCCTCTTGCCATTCATGCGCCTCGATCGCCGCGTTGGCCACGGCGATCGGTCCTTCGATGTCGTTCGGCGCAAGACTCGCGAGATGCTTGGCGCGCTTCACCCGCTCGCGCGGCGGATCGCCTGGCCTGGCATAGACATAGACGAGGGCGAGGTCAGGGTGCGGCGAAAGCTTCCAGGTGCGCGAGATGAGGCGCGATGCGACGCGGCTCTCGCCCTTGGAGGCAAGAATGCGGCTGGCGATTTCGGCGGCAGGCACGAGCGACGGCGCCAACCGCAAAGCCTCGTTTGCCAGTGCGAGCGCCTTGTCGGGATCGGCGACTTCCCTCTCGCGCGCCTCTGCCGTGAGAAGCACAGCACGACGGCGCACCGCGACATCAGGCTCGACGTGCCCGTTTTGGCGGGCGATGGCGAGCGTATCGAGCGCGCCCTCGAAGTCGCCGGCGCGCGCCTGCAAATCGAACAGTGCATTCACGCTCCAGGCAAGCTTCGGATCACGACTCACCGCCTGTTCGGCGAGAGCCTGGGCCGCGGCATTGTCATTGCTGCGCTTCGCTTCGAGGAAGAGTCCGCGTACGCCGAGCAGATGCGTCTCGGGATCATCGAGCATGGCTTCGAAGGCGCGCCGCGCCGCGGCCTTGTCGCCCTTGAGCTGCGCCGCCTGGGCCCTGAGCAGCCCGGTCAGAGGCTCGCGCGGAAGATTGCGCGTGGCGATGCCGGCATAACGTTGCGCCAGCGTACGGTCACCGACCCCGATGGCAAGGAGACCGCGAGAGAGCGCGTCATAGCCTTGCCGTTTCCGGCGCTCTCTCGCGTAGGCCGCGATGGCTGCGGGACGCGTGTAGAGATAGCGCAGCAGTCCCCACAGCACCATGAGCAGCACGACGATGCCGACGATAGCGAGCGCGCCGACCATCGCGCTGGTCTCGATTTGATACCCCAACCACTCGACGGTGATGGTGCCGGGGCGATCGGCAAGCCAGGCGAGCCCGAGTGCCGCCGCCACCACACACAGGATGAAGATGAGGACGCGAATCATGGTGGCTTAGGGCTGCGCGGGCTCGGCGTCGCCGCCCACCGATACGAGCAGGAGACTTTCCAACCGCTTCAAGGTCTCATCGGCGCCAAGGCGGGCGCGCGCCTGATCGAGCCAGCTGGAGAAGGAATCGCGCGGCGCGCCCTGCAACGTCCCGACTTCCTTTACCGCTGTGGCCAGGTCGCCCTTATCAAGGGCGGCTTCCGCTCGGGCGAGAAGGGCGCTTGGGGTGTCGCCGGTCGCGGCGGCATCGACCCTGCGGATCTTCACGAGTGACTCCGCACTCGCCATCAGACTGTCGAGCAGCGAGCCGCCGGAGTTAGGAGGAGCTGCTGCGGTGGCAAGTGCTGCCTCCTTCGCAGCGTCGAACGCTCGCGCAAGCTCAGGCACGGTGGGAATGCCCTTCTCGGCATAGGCAGGAAGCGCGCCCAAATCCGTGGCTGACGGCGACAGCGTGCTGATGGTGTCGAGCTCGGTCGCAAACGGACGTCCCTCGCTGACCGCGGCCCTAAGATTGGCGAAGGCGATCGCTGCCGCCGCCGATTTCGTCTGTTCAACGCCCTTGCTGGCGGCGGTGGCAAGCTCAGGCAGCGCCTTCTCGATTTTGTCAACCCGCTGGGAAAGCTCGGAGAGATCGATGGTATCGCCGGTCCCGAGCTCGGCGTCGGCCAGCGCCGCCATCTTGGCCTTGAGCTCGGAAATCGTGGCCTGCATCTCTTGAATGGTCGAAGCGTTGGTGCCCTCGCTCGCGAGCGCCGTATCGATCTTGCCCTGCAGCCTCTGCTCAGCCTCGTTGATCTGCTGCGACACGGCCGCTGCATCGGCGACAGAGCCGCCTTGTTTAGCGGTATCGGCCAGAGTCTTCAGCGATGTTTCGAGCTGAGCGACCCGGCTGGTCAAATCGGAAATGTCGGGGGCCGGCTGCCCCGGACGCTGTTCGAGCGCCTTCACTCTTGAGTCGAGTGCCGTAACTTCCTCGGCATTTCCCGAAGGGGCCGGCGCCGACTCAAGCTTCGCGATTCGCTCGTCGAGCTTCGTAATGTCGGCGGAATTGCCGCTCGGCTTGCCCGACGGCACGCCCCAGGCAAGAGCCAGGGCGACCACGCCAATGAGTCCGCCGAGCACGCCCGCGGCGAGATGGGTCATGAAGCTCTTGAGCTCGGGCAGGGTTGCGCGGGGAGGCGGAGCTTCGTCAGGATCTCCCGTTTCCTGCATGCGCCCTGAGATGAAGCCGTCAGCCTCATCCTCGACGCTGCCAACAGCCTCATCAGGCTCGGTGCGCGCCGCTTCTTCGCTCCCAGGCTCGACCGAGATTTCGGTCGCAGTGCCCTCGATGGTCTGCGCCGGACGCTTGCCCTTGCCGCCCTGGTCCTGATCGCCCAAAGGGTCCGCCATCACGCCTTAACCTTAAGTCTCCAATGGGTTCGCTTACGACGATGCCGCCTCGGAATCCACAAGCGCAAGGACCTCTTCTTCGCGCGGCCGCGCCGCCACGCGGACCTCAAAGCCAAGCACACTCAACACCTCTGCTACCGCTTGGCTCAGGCAATAGCAAACGAGACGCCTTCCTTGCGTTACCACGCCATGCTTGTCGATGAGCAGGGCGAAGGTCCTTGCCGTGAGCGGCGACAACAGGATCGCGCCGTCGACCTTGCCGGACTTGAGCAGGCTCAAGGCTTGCGCCGGAAGCTGCTCCGCCGGGCGCGCCCGATATAGCACAGGTTGGCACAGGGTGAACCCTTTGGCTTCGAGCCGCGATTTCAGGTCGAAAGCGAGCGTCTCGCCGGCAAGGTGAACGAGGGGCCCGTGTTTGGGCTCAAGCGTGGCGGCGATCAGTTCAGCGAGCTCTTCCGCCGTTCCCGGCCCTGTCGTTACATTGGCAAAACCAATGTCGCGCGCGGCGCGGGCCGTTGCCTCGCCTACGGCAAACAGCGGGAGCTTGCGCGCGTCGGGTAGCTCGCGACGCGCTCGCAGCGCATTGCGGCTCGTGACGATGAGGGCTTGCACGCCTGCGAAATCGAGTGGCACGTCACGGGCGAATTCGATTTTGAGCAGCGGCGCAAGAACTGCCTCGTGTCCGCGCGCGGCAAGCGCCTCGGCCTCGCGGCCGGCATCAGGTTCAGGCCTCGTGACGAGAAGGCGCATCAGGTGAGCTTCGCCAGGAACTCTTGGCCGGCCCGGGCGACAAGCTCCTCTCCAGCGTCAGCGCCGAGCTTCGTTGCGTGCTCGGCGGCACCGGTCACCTCGACGCCGTAAGACTCCGTGCCGTCAGGCGCGAGCATGAGTCCGCGCAAGCGCAAGATGCCGCCTTCAATCTCGGCGAGCCCCGCGATCGGCGTCTTGCACGATCCATCGAGACGGCCAAGAAATGCGCGCTCGCAAGCGACAGTCGTGGCCGCACGCTCATCGTTCAATGCTACGAGCAGCTCCCGCGTCTTTGCATCGTCGCTGCGGCAGGTAACGCCGATCGCACCTTGCGCCACGGCGGGCAGCATCTCCTCGGTCGAGAGGATCGAGGTTGCATGCGAGGTGAGGCCCAGGCGTTCCAGCCCTGCCAAAGCGAGAAGCGTGGCGTCGGCCTTGCCCTCGTCGAGCTTGCGCAGCCGCGTCTCGACATTGCCGCGGAAATCGATGACACGCAGGTCAGGACGCAGGCGCTTCACTTGCGCCTGCCGCCGCAACGACGAGGTGCCGACTGTCGCGCCAGGTGCCAGGTCGGCAAGCGACGGCGCTTTGTTGCTGATGAACGCGTCGCGCACATCGGCGCGCGGCAGCACCGCGGCGATGCAAAGCCTGGCCGGCAGATCGGTCGGCAGGTCCTTCATCGAGTGCACAGCCATGGCGACATCGCCGCGCAGAAGCGCCTCGTCGATCTCCTTGGTGAACAGCCCCTTGCCGCCGAACTCGCGCAACGGCTTGTCCTTGATGCGGTCGCCGGACGTGGTGATGACGCTGAGATCGGCCTCGCCCTCGGTAAGTTCGTGCGCCTCGATGAGGCGCGCGAGCACATGCCGCGCTTGCCAAAGAGCAAGCGGGCTGCCGCGCGTGCCGATCAGGAGCGGAGAGGCTGGCAAATGCTAACTCCTTGAATAATCTAACATAGGAGGCCAAGTCTTACCGCATTAATGGCCCCTTTCGGCTCCCCCTTCAATCGATCCTCTCCGACCCTTAAGAAGCAGCATGGCACCAGCGCCCGCAAATGCGCCCCTAACCGTGCTCGGCATCGAGACGAGCTGCGACGAGACCGCAGCCGCTGTCGTGCGCCGCGCCGCCGATGGTAGCGGCGAGATCCTGTCGAGCGCGGTGCGCTCGCAGCTCGACCTGCATGCGGCCTATGGCGGTGTCGTGCCCGAGATCGCCGCGCGCGCTCATGTCGAGTTGCTCGATGTGGCGATCAAGCAGGCGCTCACGGAAGCTGAGCTCGATTTCGATGCGCTCGACGGAGTCGCGACCGCCTCTGGCCCGGGACTGATCGGCGGACTCATCGTCGGCGTGATTACCGGAAAGGCAATCGCGCTCGGGCGCGGTCTGCCGTTCGTCGCGGTCAATCACCTCGAGGCGCATGCGCTGACCGCCCGCCTCACCGACAATCTCGCCTTCCCGTATCTGCTGCTGCTCGTCTCCGGCGGCCACACCCAGACTCTCATCATCAGGGATGTGGGCGTCTACGAGCGGCTCGGTACGACGCTCGATGACGCGCTCGGCGAAGCCTTCGATAAGGCCGGCAAGCTGCTTGGCTTAAGCTATCCCGGCGGCCCCGCAGTCGAGGCATGCGCTACGCGTGGCCGCCCCACCATCGCGCTGCCCCGCCCCATGCTCGGCCGCAGCGAACCGCATTTCTCGGTCGCAGGACTCAAGACCGCGCTCAGGCACGAGGCTCTCGCTCGCTCGCCTCTGAGCGAGAAGGACGTCGCCGATCTCTGCGCGAGCTTCCAGGAAGCTGTCGCCGACATCGTGAGAGACCGGACCGCGCGCGCCATGGAGATTTACATCGAACGACTCGGCGCTCAGATGCGGCGCGCTCTCGTGGTCGCAGGCGGTGTCGCAGCCAATAGGAGACTCGCCTCGGCGCTCGAAGCTGTCGCGCGGAAACACGACTTCCGCCTCATCGTGCCGCCGCCAGAGCTCTGCACCGACAACGCCGCCATGATCGCCTGGGCCGGCGCCGAGCGGCTGGCGCGCGGTCTTGCCAACGATCTTTCCGCGCCGGCGCGCGCCCGCTGGCCCCTCGATCCGGACGCGCCGCCGGCGCTCGGCGCAGGCGTGAAGGCTTAACCATCTCGTTTCGCGCTCGAGCAAGAAATCTGGCATATGGAGATGGGCGAGGCGGGCATGGCACTCCAATCGGTCGGCATCGTGGGAGCGGGCGCATGGGGAACCGCGCTCGCCGTGACCGCGCGGCGCGCCCGCCGCGACGTGCTCATTTGGGCCTATGAGCCCCAGACCGCTGCCGACATCAATGAGAACCACCTGAACGAAGTCTATCTCCCCGGGGTCAAGCTCGATCCCGCGATCAAGGCAACCGCGCGGCTCGCGGAGGTCGCTTCTCGCGACATGTTGCTCCTGGTCACGCCTGCACAGAATCTTCGGGAGATCGCCAGCGAGCTTGCGCCTAATGTAAGACGCGGACACCCGGTGGTTATTTGCTCCAAAGGCATCGAGCAGGCGACCGGCATGCTTCCCTCGCAAATCGTCGCCGAGCTCATGCCGGAGGTCACGGTCGCAGTCCTGTCAGGCCCAAGCTTCGCCGCCGAGATCGCCAAGAAGCTTCCTGCCGCCGTGACGCTTGCGACGGCACGGGAGTCGCAAGGCCGTGCGCTTGCACATGCGCTGAGTTACCCGCCCTTCCGCTGCTATTGGCTCGACGATGTGGTTGGCGCCGAGATCGGTGGCGCGGTCAAGAACGTCTATGCCATCGCCGCCGGCATCGTCGCCGGCAAGAAGCTTGGCGCGAGCGCGCATGCGGCGCTCGTCACGCGTGGATTCGCCGAGATGACGAGGTTCGGCACGGCGCTCGGCGCGCGACGCGAGACGTTGACCGGACTCTCTGGCCTCGGCGATCTCGTGCTCACCTGCGGCAGCCCGCAGTCGCGCAACATGTCGCTCGGCATCGAGCTCGGCAAAGGACGGAGCGTCAAGGAAGTGCTGGATAAGCGCCTCACGGTCACCGAGGGCGTCTATACCGCGAGCGCCGTGGTGGAATTGGCGGCAGCCCGCGGCATCGACATGCCGATCGCGCAGGCCGTGCAAGCCGTGGTCTCGGGTCTCGCCACGGTGGATGAAGCGATCGAGGCCCTGCTCGCCCGCCCGCTCCGTGCCGAGGTTTGACCGTGGACAGTCACGCGCACGCGCAATAGCTTCGGGGCAGGGGGAACGATGCTGTACGCGTTGATCTGCACCGACAAGCCGAACAGCCTGCCCTTGCGCATGGCGAACCGGCCCGAGCATCTCGCCTATCTGCAAAGCCTCGGCGAAACGCTCGTTTTCGCCGGCCCCTTCACCCAAGAAGACGGTGTAACCATGAACGGAAGCCTCGTCGTGGTTGAGGCTGCCACGCTCGACGCCGCGCGCAAGATCGCCGCATGCGATCCCTTTGCCAAGGCTGGTCTGTTCGCGAGCGTCGAGATTCGCCCGTGGCTTTGGACCTTCAACAATCCCGAGGAAGAGGAGGAGTGAGCGCAAGGCGCCGCTTCGTCCGCCATGGCCTATTGGCTGCTCAAATCGGAGCCCGAGGAATGGTCTTGGGACCAGCAGAAAAAGGCGGGCCGCAAAGGCGCCGAGTGGGATGGCGTGCGCAACTTCCAGGCCCGCTCCAATTTGCGCAAGATGAAGAAAGGCGACCTCAGCTTCTTCTATCACACCGGGGATGAGAAGCAGGTCGTCGGCATTGTCCAGGTGGTGAAAGAGGCCCACCCGGACTCGACCGACGAAACCGGTCAGTGGGTCGCTGTCGACGTGGCGGCGGTCGCCGACCTGCTGAGACCGGTGACGCTCGCCGAGATCAAGGCGAACCCGAAGCTCAAGGACATGGTGCTGGCGCGGGCGCCGCGCCTCTCCGTCCAGCCCGTTTCGCCGCAAGAATGGAGTATGATCTCAAAGCTCGGCGGCCTGCCCAAGCCGCCGCAGGCTTGAACCTCGAGAAGGGGAACGTTATGCCGATCAATTATCTCGCCGTCGTCGTCGCGGCCGTCGCGGGATTTGCTCTTGGCTGGGGCTGGTACACCGTCTTCGGCAAAGCCTGGATGGCCGCACTCGGCAAAAGCAAGGAAGACTGCGACAAGGAAAAGCAGTCGCCGATGCCGTTAATCATTGCCGGCGTCTCCTGCTTTCTGATGGCTTGGATGCTAGCAGGATTGATGGGCCACCTCTCCGATGTCTCGGTTAAAGGTGGAGTCGTCAGTGCAATCTTCGTGTGGATCGGTTTCGTGCTGACGACGATCGCCACCAATCATGCCTTCGAAGGCATGCGACCGATGGTGACGGCGATCGACGCCGGACACTGGCTTGCCGTGCTGGTCCTCATGGGCGCCATCATCGGCG
>JBKOWI010000094.1:0-3580 GCA_046724315.1 Pseudomonadota bacterium
AACAACGCGTTGTCGTCGAAAGCGATCTTCGCATCGAGGCAGAGCAGATTGCCCTCCTTCGTCACCACGAGCGGGTTGATCTCGATGAGGCTCGCGTCCTTCTCGACAAAGAGCCTGTAAAGAGATGTCACCAATTTCTCGCATTGCTTGGCGAGGGGACCTTCGAGCTTGAGCGCGGATGCAATGATACGGGCATGGAAAGCACTCAAGCCCGAGGCCGGATCGACGGTGAGCGTTGCAATCTTTTCCGGAGTATTAGCCGCGACTGCTTCGATATCCACGCCACCCTCGGTCGAGGCGACGAAGGCGACCCGGCCTGACCCGCGATCGACGAGGAGTGAAAGATAGAGCTCGCGCGCGATAGTCGTGTCTTTCACCACATAAACCCGCCGCACTGTCCTGCCTTTCGGTCCGGTCTGCGGCGTGATCAGGGGCTTGCCGAGCATGCGGTCAGCTTCGGCGTGCAGCTCTTGCAGCGTCTTCACGAGCTTGATTCCGCCGCCTTTGCCGCGCCCTCCGGCATGGATTTGCGCCTTAATGACGAAAGTCTGGCCGCCAAGCTCCCGCGCGATCGCCGCCGCCTCTTGTGGTGTGTCGGCGACACGGCCGTCGGCAACCGGCGCGCCATAGTCCTTGAGCAGGGTCTTGGCCTGATATTCGTGAATGTTCATGAATGGATCCTGCCCGCCGATAGAGCGGCGCAGCCAGAACTAGGAGGCCGAGGCGAGGTTCGGCGCGATTCTCTGGCACAATTCGACGAGGGCCTTCACCGAGTTGACTGAATGCATGAAGGCATCCTTTTCGGCCGACGTAAGATCGAGCTCGATTACGCGTTCCACGCCCTTGGCGCTAATGATGATGGGCACTCCGGCGTAGATGCCCTTCACGCCATATTCGCCATTGAGATAGGCGGCGCACGGCAAGACGCGCTTCTGGTTCTTGAGATAGGACTCTGCCATTTCGAGTGCGGCGGCGGCCGGCGCGTAAAACGCTGAGCCCGTCTTCAGTAGCCCGACAATCTCGGCGCCCCCGTCGCGCGTGCGTTGGACGATGTCATCGAGCCGCTTCTGCGTGATCCATCGCATTTTGACGAGGTCGGTGAGAGGTATGCCCGCCACGGATGAATAGCGGATCAGCGGGACCATGGTATCGCCATGACCGCCGAGTACCATCGTGGCGATGTCCTCGGGGCTGACGTCGAACTCCTGCGAAAGGAAATAGCGGAAGCGCGCTGAGTCGAGCACACCTGCCATGCCGACCACTTTGTTGCGAGGCAGGCCGCTCGTCTTCTGCAACGCCCACACCATTGCGTCGAGCGGATTGGTGACGCAGATGACAAAGGCTTCCGGCGCGTATTTGCGTAAGCCAGCCCCGACCTGCTCCATCACCTTGAGGTTGATCTCGAGGAGATCGTCGCGGCTCATGCCCGGCTTGCGCGGCACGCCGGCGGTGACGATCACCACATCCGAATCCTTCAGCTCGGCATATTCGTTAGTGCCCTTCAACTTCGGGACATAGCCTTCGACCGGGGCAGATTGGGAAAGGTCCAGGGCCTTGCCTTGGGGAACGCCGTCGACAACGTCGAACAGAACGATCTCGCCAAGCTCCCTGATCGCTGCAAGATGGGCAAGGGTGCCACCGATCTGACCCGCGCCGACCAGCGCAATGCGATTACGCGCCATGAAAACCCCCTTGAGCTTGTGGCGTGAAGCTGGCGCCGGAAGGCCAGCCGGTGAGCTTGGTTACTGGCAATTCCCTTGCTGCGCAAGCTGGCGGCTTGACCGAGATAGACCGCGATGGGTCGATCGGATAGCTTGTTCGAAACGGGAAACGAGGTGTGCTATGGCGGCAGACCCCTCGGTTAAGGCCAAGGAGCCGATCGCACCCGGTCAAGAGGCAAATGAAGCCGAGGCGACCCCGCTGGTCGTCTGGGCGGCGCGGCTAAGCCTCTATTTCCTCGCCCAAGGCGGAATTCTGCTCCTGTCCTACGCCTATTACGGCTTCAATACCGACCCGCACAGCTTCCCGCTCGGTTTCAAGCTCGATCCGATCCACGCTGCGGTGCATTTCGTCTGGGGCCTGGTTGGCAGCTATATCGGCTTTTTCCAGCCGCGCTATGCCACCGCTTTCGTGCTTGCGTTTGCGGTGTTCTACACCGTCATGGCCGTGCTCGGGACGTTCACTCCATACCATTTCGGCATGATGCTAGATGAGCGAGTCAATCTGTTCCATTGGTTCCTGGTCCCGCCGGCTTGGGCCATCGGACTTTACGGGCTATGGCGCCAGCGCCATCCGGACTGATGGCTCCCCCAGCCGCGGCCTTCGGCCGGCTTGTGGCGGCCTATTCCCGTGCCGTGGCGACAAGCGCCTTGGTCGAGATCATCCCCGAAACTCCGCTCCCGCAGAGCCCGACACTGTGGATCTCCTGGCACGAGAACAATCTCATCACGCTCGCGCTTCACCGCCGCGTGACAGGCCGCGCGGCGGTCGCCTTCGTGCCGCCGGGCGCGCAGGGTATCGCCATGAGCACCTGGCTTTCCGGCGTTGGCGTGACGCCTGTGCCACTTGTAGGTGACGCGAGGCGCGGGCTAGGTCTCAGGCAAATGGAGGCAGCGCTCGCTTCGGGCAAGGACGTGCTCATTGCCGTGGATGGCCCGACAGGGCCACGCCACGGGATTGCGCCAGGCGCGCTGTGGCTTGCCCGGGCGACGGACGTGGAGATCAGGCCGGCCGGCTGCTGGGCATCGCCCGCGCTTAGGCTGCCGCGCTGGGATCGGCTGATGGTACCTCTCCCGCGCGCGCGCATCGCCATTGCGCTCGGCGCTGCCCTGACCAAGCAGAAGTCGGCGGAGGCGATCCCGCGTCTTGCCGCAACATTGCACCGCCTGAACGAGCGGGCGCGAGATGAGGTGATCGCGCGGCCGAACCTCACGCCAGAGGAGGCAGTGCCATGGAGATGAGACTGCCAGGCTGGGTGCGTTCAATTGTTGCCATTTCGGCGCTCATGCAGCTTGGCTTCGGCATTGCGCTTCTCCTGCATCCTGCTCGGATCAGCGAGCTCTGGCCATGGACCTTGCCACCGCTTACTGCGCGCCTCCTCGGCGCGAGCACGCTCGTCTCGATCCCGCTTGCGTTTCTTTCGATCGGTATCAACCGCTACCGCATGGCGATGATCCCGTTCGTGATGATGCTCACCTATCGCGTGCTTCAGCTCGTTGCTGGCGTCATTCACATCGACCGCTTCGCCGCTAATTCGACACTCACGCTCAACTATTTCGGTGGCGGGCTGTTGATGCTCGTCGTGTTTGCCTATCCGCTCATCGCCGGCAGCAGAGGGCGCTTGCCGAAGGCATCCGCAGAGGCGCCGTTCGCAACGTCGATGCCATGGCGGCCGCATCCTTTATTGCGGGATGGGCTCGCCTTCCTCGCCGGAGCGCTCATCGTGCTCGGTCTTGCTTTTCTCATTCTCGGCGGCAACGCGAAGGGGCTGTGGTTCGACGCCAAGGGCATGACGCCGCTTACCGCGCGGCTGTTTGCTTCCCCGCTGATCGGACTCGGCCTCGGCATGGCTCTGGTCTCG
>JBKOWI010000200.1:0-3610 GCA_046724315.1 Pseudomonadota bacterium
TCCCACCCAAGCCTGCCGCGTTGCGCCCGAGTCTTGCCGATGGCATCGCCGCGATGAGGCGTGGCTCCGATTACGTGGCGTTTGAAATCATCCAAAACTATGCCGAGCAAGGCTACCGAGTCGCCGAGATGAATCTGGCCAATCTGTACCTATACGGCCTCGGCACCGAGAAGAATCCGCTCGCAGCCCGAGCGCTACTGGAGCGCGCGGCGGCGCAAGGCCTGCCGCTCGCTTACGGTCAGCTTGGCGCGATCTACCAGCAAGGCCTCGGCACCGAAGCCGATCCGGCTCAGGCATTGGCCTGGTATCGGCGCGGCGCGGCGTTGGGTGATCCCGCAAGCCTTTATGGACTCGGCCTCATGTACCAGAATGGGAATGGCGTTGCGGCCAATTTGGGCGAGGCGGCGAAGTGGTATCGCATGTCGGCCGCACGTGGCCATGCCCGCGCGCAGTTCATGCTGGGCGTAATGCTCTTCCAGGGCCGCGGCGTGCCGAAAGATCTGGTGGAATCCTACAAGTGGTTCGCGCTGGCGCACCAGTCCTTGCCGCCCGGCTTGGATCGGGAGCGGAGCGCGAAGGCGGCGAGCCTTATCGAGGCCAGCCTGCCGCACCATCAATTGCAGGCCGCTCGCGCCTCTGCGGCATCCTGGAAACCGACAGAGTAGATTCTCTGTAGGTAGCCTTTTATCTGTGCACTCGACGCTTACCCGCATAAATGGGGATCGGGCTGCAAGCGAGCGGAGGGGGTCTCACCAGATCGGCCGATTTTAGCGGCTGCCGCCCTCAGCTCACCGCTTGCTCGTGAGTGCGGGGCGCGATGGCCCGCACCGCGCGGGTTACTTCCTCGCGCAACCGTTCGGGCGCGAACGGCTTGTGCAGCAGCACGCAACCTGATTGCTTTGCTTCCCGCAAGCGGTCAGGACCGGTATCGCCGGTGAGGATGATCCCTGGAATTCGCCGTCCGAGGATCTCGCCGATCATGGCAATCGTCTCGACGCCATTCATCCGGCTCGGCATGCGCAAATCGCTGATCACGAGCGCCGGTGGACGCGATGAGCGCACGGCAATCAGGGCCTTTTCCGGACTGCCGGCGACGACCACACGATAGCCCCAGCCCTCCAGCATCATCTGCATGCCGATGCGCTGTTCGCGATCGTCCTCGATTACGAGGATGGTCGTGGCCGAGGGCGGCACTTCAACCATGGGCTCGACGGCGGGCGCCGGTACCACTGCATTAGCCTGCACCAACGGTACCGAAATGGAGAAGGCCGATCCGCGGCCCGGCGTCGACCGCACCGACACCGGATGATCGAGCAGCCGCGCCATGCGCGCGACGATCGGCAGGCCAAGCCCCAGTCCTTGCGAGCGGTCGCGCTCGGGATTGCCGATCTGAAAGAAGTCCTCAAAGACCTGTTGCTGTTTCTCCGGCGGAATGCCGACTCCGGAATCGAGCACCACCAACGTCAAACGGCCGTCGCTGCGGCGACAGCCCAGCAAGATGCCGCCACGCTGCGTGTAGCGTAGCGCGTTGTTCAACAGGTTGCGCAGCATGCGCTCGAGCAACACCGGATCCGACCGCACCATGGCCGAGGACGGAGCCATGCGGAAATCGAGACCCTTCGCCGAGGCCTGCGCCTCGAACTCCTGGGCCAGGCGCGTCAGCGTCGGCTGGATCGGAAAGTCGGTGAGGCGCGGCTCGACGGTGCCGGCCTCCAAAGTCGAGATATCGAGCAGCGCATTCAGGAGCTCTTCGCCGGCCTGCATCGCTTCGCCGAGCCGCGTCGCGATTTCGCGCATGCTGGCATCGGAAAGGCGCGACAGCAGGATGTGATGAAAGAGACGCATCGCCTGGAACGGCTGACGGAGGTCGTGGCTGGCGGTGGCGAGGAACTTCGATTTCGCGGCATTGGCGCGTTCCGCTTCGCCGCGCGCGCGACGCTCGGCCTCGCCCGCGCGGCGGCGCTCGGCAATCTCGACCGTAAGCTGCGCATTGCTGCTCTGCAGTTCGGCCGTGCGTTCCTGGACGCGCTGCTCGAGGCTCGCCAGCAGGCGGTCGCGCGAGCGCAACAGCCCATCCTTCTCCAACTGCAGTCGCAAACTTTGCGCAAAGGCGGTGCCGAGATTGCGGGCGACGAGACTGAGGCCGGCCGCGTAAACCAAGACCAACGCGGACATGGCCAGATATTCGCCCGTGCCCTCCCAACCCAGCCGCATGGCGATCGGCAGCAACGCCGGAAAAAGGAAGGAATAGAAAGCTGGCCAATAGCTGGAGAGGGCCGCAGCCGCACCGGCGCACATTCCCCCGACCGCAAGCACGCTGATCATTTGCGCAAGCAAGTTGGATGGGAACAGCAGCGCAAGACCTACGCCCCACAGCGCAGCCGCCGCTCCAGCCCCGCCCACGCCGAGCCGGGCCCAGTTCTCGATGTCCTGCGGGGTTGGCTCCGGCTTGCCGATCTTGCGCCAGAGCAGCCAGCGCGCAAGCGAGACGGCGATGGTGCAGGCCAGCCAAATAACCGGACGAATCCACCCGTCCTCGACCGTCAACACGCTGGCGACAAGGCCAGCAATGACCAAGTTTGTGGCGATTGCGACCGGCTGCTGCTTGAACAGCATGCGCACCTGCTCGGCACGCACCAGGGCGGCATCCGGTTGCCCCTGCCACGCTTCAGCGGGCGCGGCTTGCGAATCCGCCATGTTTACACCCGCGGCGATCCCCATTCGCTCGACAAGCGCCCCCTGCCCTGCGTTTCAAGTTCAAACAAACTACGGTGCTATGCGGAGCGTCAGGTGATCAGCTCAAGAAGAACACGTCGTAATTACTGCTTTTTTTTATGACGTGCCGAATCAACTTGGGAGATCCCGACCCCAGCTCTGATCACGATACCTTGCCGGTCTCCCATTACCTAGTGTTTGATTTGAAACATCTTGTCTTAGCGAGAACACTTTATTTCTGATACTCATGATGAACTTGCCCGCAAAGCCGACTAGTACCGGCACTTGCCGGATTTCCGCAACCATGCCACCTACTCCTCATCAATCCGAACAAGGAGCGCTGATGCCGACGGACAATCCCCGCCTTAGCTCGACCATGCTTGCCGTCACCGAATCGGAGATAGCTCAGGTCTGGAAACTCGGGTTCGAAATTCCTGACGTCGTCGGGCTGTGGGTCGGCGAGGGCGATTTGCCGACGCCTTCCTTCATTTCAGATGCCGCCAACAAGGCGTTGCTCGAGGGGCATACCTTCTATACGCACAAGAGCGGAATCCCAGAGCTGCGCGCCGCGCTTCAGCGCTATCACCGGCGGTTCTTCGGCGTCGAGCCGGCCATCGAGCGGATCACCGTCACCGGCTCGGCAATGACCGGCATTCTGATGCTGATGCAGACCATGCTCGATCCGGGCGATTCGGTCGTTGTCGTCACTCCGGTCTGGCCGAACATATTTGCGGCGATCCAGATTCAGCGCGGCGTCATCCGCGAGGTGCCGTTGCAAGCGGAAGGCGATCGCTGGCGCCTTGACCTGGACGCGCTCTTCGCCGCATGCGATGCGACCACCAAGGCCATCTTCATCGTCTCGCCCGGTAACCCGACCGGCTGGATGATGACGGCG
>JBKOWI010000108.1:0-2425 GCA_046724315.1 Pseudomonadota bacterium
GTCACGATTCCCCCGCTCACGACTCCTCCAGCGGTCACCACTCCCCCCGCCACCATGACGCCGAGCCCCAGCGCCCCCCCCGGGCAATGAGCATCTTTGCTTGCGTTGGTTCTACCTATCTTCCACGGAGTTACGGCAGAAGAATGAGATGAAAGTCGGAAGGTTTGTCTTGGTGGCGATCCTGATTGCAGCATTGGCGCAATCCGCGTCCGCTCGACCAGCGCAGAGACAGTATTTGTCAAAGGCCGATGGCGACGCGTCCCGTGTCGCGCAGACAACTCGCGATGATTGCCGCCAGCACTGCGGTCAGCGAGCCTTCTCGGTCAGCGTTGGCAATCCGGCCTTCAAAGATCGCCTGGATTTATGGCCGCTGCCGTGCAGATGGTGAGCTTGGCCATGGGGCGTGCGGGGCTACGTTGCGGAATTGCGATTTGCGGGGCGAGCGCCTGCCTATTGGCGCTGATGGCGCCGGCTCTGGCGACCGATCTCATTCCGACCTCTGAAACCAGGTGGGACGGCTTTTATTGGGGGCCGAGCTTGGTGGCGCATGGAGCGACAGCGATTGGCGCTATGACAACCACACTGGTTCAATACGATCGGCCCTGCGTTGGTGGGGACGAATTTCGACATCGATGCGAGCGGAATCATCGGCGGAGGTCAGGCGGGATTTAATTATCAGACTGGCCCCTGGGTGATCGGTGTCGAAGGCTCTGTGGCGGGATCCGATCTCGATAGCACTATCAGAAGTCCCTTCTTCCCGACGTCCGACTCCTACAGCGCCGACGTCGATTTCCTGACCACCGTTACTGGTCGCATTGGCTACGCGCAAGGCAAGTGGCTGGCTTATGCCAAAGGCGGCTGGGCTGGAGCCGATGTCCAGCTAACTCTGTTCGACCATGGGATCCCGGTGCGCGCCAACTCGAGCGACTTCGCCAATGGCTGGACGGTCGGCGGCGGCGGCGAATACGCGATCGGCAGGAACGTTTCGCTCGGCGTCGAGTATGACTATTCCGATCTCGATCGGGACCGTTGGAGGATCAGTTGTCCGACGTGCCCCTCAGGCGTGGGCGGCGGCGTGCCGGTCGTTGACCGGCGACATCAAGGTGCAATCGCTGACCGCTCGCCTCAACTATCGCTTTGGGGGCTAGCCCGCTTAGCTTGTCCCGAACACGCGGGCGAAGATCGTGTCCACGTGCTTCGTGTGATAGCCGAGATCGAATTGCGCCTTGATCTCGTCGGGCGAAAGCGCCTTGGTCACGTCCTTGTCGGCGAGCAGCGTAGCTTGGAAGTCGGCGCCCGTATCCCACACTTTCATGGCATTCCGCTGCACCATGCGGTAGGCTTCCTCGCGCGGCACGCCTGCTTCCGTCAGTGCAAGCAGCACACGTTGGGAATGTATCAGTCCGCCCAATCGCTTGAGATTTGCCCGCATGCGCTCCGGGTAAACCACGAGGCCTTTGATGATTCCGGTTAGCCGGACCAGCGCGAAGTCGAGTGCGATGGTGGCATCTGGCCCAATGACCCGCTCGACCGACGAGTGGGAGATGTCGCGCTCGTGCCACAGCGCCACATCCTCTAGCGCCGGCTGCGCGTAGGCACGCACAACCCGCGCAAGACCGGTCAGATTTTCGGACAGCACCGGGTTTCGTTTATGCGGCATCGCCGAGGAGCCCTTCTGGCCCTCGCTGAAATATTCCTCTGCTTCAAGCACTTCAGTCCGCTGCAAGTGCCTGATCTCAGTCGCTAGCCGCTCGATCGAGCTGGCCACCACGGCGAGGGTGGCGAAATAGGCAGCGTGCCGATCGCGCGGGATGACTTGGGTCGAGATTGGCTCCGGCGTGAGTCCAAGCTTTTTGGCAACGTAGGCTTCGACGCGTGGGTCGACATGAGCAAAGGTCCCGACCGCGCCGGAGATGGCGCAAGTTGCCACCTCCTCGCGGGCGCGCACGAGCCGCTCACGGGCTCGTGCAAACTCGGCATAGGCGGTCGCGAGCTTGAGCCCGAAGGTTGTGGGTTCGGCATGGACCCCATGGCTTCGCCCGACCGTCAGTGTGTCCTTGAACTCAAATGCGCGCGCTTTGAGCGCGGCAAGCAGCGCGTCGACATCGGCAATCAAGAGATCGGCCGCCTGAACTAGCTGCACGTTGAAGCAGGTGTCGAGCACGTCAGAGGAGGTGAGGCCTGCATGCAGGAAGCGCGCCTCGGGTCCGACATGCTCAGAGACCGAGGTGAGGAAGGCGATCACGTCGTGCTTCACCTCGCGCTCGATCTGATCGATACGGGCCGCATCGAAGCCGCCGCGCTTCCTCACCGCGTCGGCCGCATGTTTCGGGATAAGCCCGAGCTCGGCCATGGCCTGTGCGGCATAGGTCTCGATCTTGAGCCAGATGCTGAACTTCGCCTCGGGCTCCCAAATGCGAGCCAT
>JBKOWI010000027.1:0-13121 GCA_046724315.1 Pseudomonadota bacterium
GCCATGGGCGTCGCGCCTGAGCTTGCGCAAGGAGCGATCCGCGTAAGCCTTGGTTTTGCGACCTCGAATACCGATATACAGGCTTTCCTCCGGGCCTTCGGTGAGTTGATCAATCGGCTCAAGCAGAGCCGGAAGGTCGCAGCTTAACCCGCTGCTAGAGAAAGGAACTTGGAGTAGAAATGCCCGCAGTGCAGGAAACCGTCGCCCGCGTTAAGGCGATCGACGTCGATAAGTATAAGTACGGCTTCTTCACCGATATCGAGTCGGTGAAGGCCCCTAAGGGCCTCAACGAGGACATCGTCCGCTTCATCTCGGCCAAGAAGGGCGAGCCCGAGTGGCTGACCGAGTGGCGGCTCGAAGCCTATCGCCGCTGGCTCACCATGCAGGAGCCGAAATGGGCGAACGTGAAGTATCCCAAGATCGACTTCCAAGAGCTTTATTACTATTCCGCGCCGAAGAGCACCGAAGGGCCGAAGAGCCTGGCCGAGGTCGATCCAGAGCTGCTCAGGACCTATGAGCGCCTAGGCATCCCTCTGTCGGAGCAGAAGGTTCTCGCTGGCGTCGATGGCGCGCGAGTCGCGGTCGATGCCGTGTTCGACTCGGTTTCCGTGGTCACCACCTTCAAGGAGGAGCTGGCCAAGGCCGGCGTGATCTTCACTTCGGTCTCCGAGGCGGTGAAGACGCATCCCGAGCTCGTGCGCAAATATCTCGGCTCGGTCGTGCCCAGTACCGACAATTTCTTTGCCACGCTGAACTCCGCAGTGTTCTCGGACGGCTCGTTCGTCTACGTGCCGCCCGGTATGCGCTGCCCGATGGAGCTTTCCACCTATTTCCGCATCAACGAGCGTCAGACCGGCCAGTTCGAGCGAACGCTGATCATCGCCGACAAGGGCGCCTATGTGAGCTACCTCGAAGGCTGCACGGCGCCGATGCGCGACGAGAACCAGCTGCACGCGGCCGTAGTCGAGCTGGTCGCCCTCGACGATGCCGAGATCAAATACTCGACGGTGCAGAACTGGTATCCGGGCGACGCCGCGGGCAAGGGCGGCGTCTACAACTTCGTCACCAAGCGGGGCGATTGCCGCGGTCCGCGCTCCAAGATTTCCTGGACGCAGGTCGAGACCGGCTCTGCCATCACCTGGAAATACCCGAGCTGCATCCTGCGCGGCGACGGCTCGCGCGGCGAGTTCTACTCGATCGCCATCTCAAACGGCCACCAGCAGGTCGATTCAGGGACCAAGATGGTGCATCTCGGCCGCGACACGTCGAGCCGCATCATCTCCAAGGGCATCGCCGCAGGTCATTCCAATAATACCTATCGCGGGCTTGTCTCGGCGCATCGCAAGGCAAGCAATGCGCGGAACTTCACCAACTGCGACTCGCTGCTCATCGGCGACAAGTGCGGGGCGCATACCGTGCCCTATATCGAAGCGAAGAACGCGTCGGCGACGTTCGAGCACGAGGCAACAACTTCCAAGATCTCCGACGACCAGCTGTTCTACTGCCTGCAGCGCGGACTCTCGGCTGAGGAAGCGGTAGCGCTTATCGTCAACGGCTTCGTGCGCGACGTGCTCCAGCAACTCCCCATGGAGTTCATGGCCGAGACGCAGAAGCTGATCGGCATCAGCCTGGAGGGAAGCGTCGGCTAACGTCGAGCCTGCCGACTACGGCGAGGACGTGAAACCAAAGTCATCATCAGAGGCTTAGAGAAGAACCCTAATGCTTGAGATCAAGAATCTGCACGTCAATGTCGAAGGTCGCGAGATCCTAAGAGGCCTCGACCTCATTCTGCCGCAAGGCGAGGTGCACGCCATCATGGGCCCAAACGGCTCGGGCAAATCGACTCTTGCCTACGTGCTTGCCGGCAAGGAGGAGTACGAAGTCACGGCCGGCACCGTCACTTGGAAGGGCGAGGACCTGCTCGCCATGGATCCGTCGGAGCGTGCCGCGTCGGGCGTCTTCCTCGCCTTCCAATATCCGATGGAGATCCCCGGCGTCGCCACCATGACTTTCCTGCGCACGGCGGTGAATGCGGTGCGCAAAGCGCGCGGCGAGACCGAGCTGTCCACGCCCGATTTCCTAAGATTCGTGCGTGAGAAGGCCAAGCTCCTCAAGATCGATCCCGAGATGCTGAAGCGCCCGCTGAATGTCGGCTTCTCCGGCGGCGAGAAGAAGCGCAACGAAATCCTGCAAATGGCTCTGCTTGAACCGGCCCTTTGCGTGCTCGACGAGACGGATTCCGGCCTCGACATCGATGCCGTACGCATCGTGGCCGAGGGCGTGAACGCGCTGCGCGCTCCTGACCGCGCCATGCTCGTCATCACGCACTATCAGCGACTCCTGAACTACATCGTGCCTGATCGTGTGCATGTGCTGTCGGATGGCAGGGTAGCGCGCTCTGGCGGACCCGAGCTTGCGCTCGAGCTTGAAGAGTCCGGCTACGCCGAGTTTGAGGCCGCGTAAGGGAGCAACGCCACATGGAGTTGCCGGTCCAGCAGTTCCGCACCAAGGGGGAGCAGGGCTATCTCGACATGTTCGAGGCAGCCGCGGATGCGCTCCCCGGCGCGCGCGAGTCCTTTGTGTCCGGCTTGCGGCGCAAAGCCATCGAGGCATACGGTCGGCTCGGCCTGCCGCATCGACGCATCGAGGCCTGGAAATACACCGACCTCCGTTCGCGGCTGACTGACGCTTATCCGCTGCTCGGTCCGACGGGCGTAGCCCTTGGCGAGGCGGAGCTGCGCAAAGCCATCGGCAGCGATTTCGCTGCACTTCCCGCCTATCGCCTGGTCGTCGTCGAAGGCGACCTCCGAGCCGATTTGTCGGACCTTTCGGGACTGAAGACTGCCGGTATCGAGGTGGTCTCCCTGGCCCAGGCCCTTGAGAAGCCGCCTGCTTGGTTGAAAAAGACAATGGGTCAAGTCAACCCCCGCGAAGACGACCCCGTCGTTGCGCTCAACACGGCGCTGATGACGGGGGGAGTCGCCCTGCGCATCGCAGAAGGCCTCACGCTCGACAAGCCCATTCATCTCATCCAGCTCGACGGCAAGGGCGAGGACGTCTCTGCCCTGACGCGCAATGTCGTAGTCGCCGAGCCTGGAAGCTCCGTTATGCTTCTGGAGAGCTATGGCAGCCTCGGCATGAAGGGTTTGCAACGCAATGCGGTGACCGAGGTCGTGATCAAGGACAAGGCAGCCGTCAATCACGTCAAGCTGCAGCTTGAGGCAGGCGACGCCCTCCACCTCACGACATGGCTGGTGAAGATTGGCGCCTACGCCCGATATGAAGCCTTTCAGTTCTCGCTCGGCGCGGCACTTGCCCGCAATCAGATCTATGCGCAGTTCACAGGCGAAGGCTCGCAAGCCAATATTTCCGGGGCCTTTCTCCTGCGCGACCACCAGCATTGCGATACGACGATCCTGGTGGAGCACTTGGTGCCGCATTGCGGCACCCGCGAGCTGCTCAAGGCCGTGCTCGATGAGGAGTCGCGCGGCGTGTTTCAGGGCAAGATCGTCGTGGCGCGAGGCGCGCAGAAGACCGACTCCAAGCAGATGGCGCAGGCCCTGCTCCTGTCGGAAAGTGCAGAGTTCGATTCAAAGCCCGAGCTCGAGATCTTCGCCGACGACGTGGTGTGCGGCCACGGCTCGACGTCGGGCCAGATCGATGAGGACCTTCTATTCTACCTCGAGGCCCGAGGTATTCCTGAGCCTGAGGCCCGGGCGCTCCTTATTCAGGCGTTTGTCGGCGAGGCGCTCGAGCGCATCGAGGACGAGCGGCTGCGGGAAGCATTTACGAACGCCTCTGTGGAATGGCTCGGCGCCAAGGCCGGCTGAAGGAGCAGGCAATGACCGTGCTCACCCCTTCCCCAAAGGATCTCAAGGCGGTTAAGGCTTACGACCTTGAGGCAATCCGTGCCGAGTTCCCGGTCCTGTCGCAGAAGGTGCACGGCAAGCCGCTCGTCTATCTAGACAATGGCGCCTCGGCGCAGAAGCCCAAGCTCGTGCTGGACACCATCCAGCGCGCCTACGCCGAGGAATACGCCAACGTCCATCGCGGGCTGCATTATCTGAGCAACCTATCGACTGCCAATTTCGAGAAGGCGCGCGAGACTGTGCGGCGCTTCATCAACGCCCGCTTCGATGAAGAGATTATCTTCACTCGCAACGCCACTGAGGCGATCAACCTGGTCGCTTCGTCCTATGGCGCTCCCAATATCGGCGCGGGGGACGAGATCCTGCTAACCATCATGGAGCACCACTCCAACGTCGTGCCCTGGCATTTCCTGCGCGAGCGCCAAGGAGCCGTGTTGAAATGGGCACCGATATCAGACTCTGGCGAGTTCCTGCTCGATGAGTTCGAGCGGCTTATCAGCCCGCGCACCAAGATGATCGCCCTGACGCACATGTCCAATGTGCTGGGCACCATTGTGCCGCTGAAAGAGGTGGTACAGATCGCGCATGAGCGCAGCATTCCGGTGCTCGCCGACGGCGCGCAGGGCGCGGTGCACCTTCCCATCGACGTCCAGGACCTCGACATCGATTTCTATGCCTTCACCGGTCATAAGCTTTACGGCCCGACCGGCATCGGCGTGCTCTACGGCAAGAAGGACCACCTGGAGGCCATGCGGCCCTACCAGGGCGGCGGCGAGATGATCGGCTATGTGACCAAGGATGAGGTGACCTACGCCGTCCCGCCGCACCGGTTCGAGGCCGGCACGCCGGCTATCGTGCAGGCGATCGGGCTTGGCGCCGCCATAGACTACGTCGAGAGTATGGGACGCGAGCGCATCAAAGCCCACGAGGATGTGCTGCTCGACTACGCCATGGGGCGCCTCGGTGAGCTCAATTGGCTCCGAATCTTCGGTCATGCCAAGAACAAGGGCAGCATCGTCGCTTTCAACGTGGACGGCGCGCATCCGCATGACGTGAGCACCATCCTCGATCGCTATGGCGTGGCCGTCAGGGCCGGAACTCATTGCGCCGAGCCGCTGCTAGCGCGCTATGGGGTCACCTCGACATGCAGGGCGTCGTTCGCCATGTATAATACGGTCGAAGAGGTCGACCGGTTGGTCGAGGCGCTGCATAAAGCGCGCGAGATGTTCGCTTAATGTGTTGAGCCAAATGACTGAGAAGACTCAAAAAGAGGATATTGCCCGGAGCGGCGGCGAGCCTGAAACGGCAGCGGCCGAGGAGCGTGCCGAGATAAAGGCCTGCGTCGGCGCGGCCGGAGGCGGTGAGGGGACCCTTGCTCCTATCGAAGGGCCTAAGGGTGACGGTTCGGCCATTCCTAAGGAAGAGCTGGAGCGGCTCCGGACCGATCTCATCGCCGCGCTCAAGACGGTGTTCGATCCTGAGATTCCAGTCGATATCTACGAGCTTGGTCTGATCTACCGGCTCGATGTGGACGACGAGCGCAATATCGAGATCGACATGACGCTGACGGCGCCCGGCTGCCCAGTGGCCGGCGACATGCCGGGCTGGGTCGAGAACGCCGTCTCTGCAGTGCCCGGCGTCGGCCAGGTGAAGGTCAATCTCGTGTTCGACCCGCCCTGGGACATGAGCCGCATGTCGGACGAGGCGAAACTCGAGCTCAACATGTTCTAGTCAAGTCTTGAAGCGCCTCCCAATCTGCCCCAACTTCACATCATGACCATGACCGCACGTCCCCGCCCGCAAGTGATGAGCCTGACCGAAGCCGCCGCAACGCGCATTCGCGCGCTGACCGCTGCGTCGGGCAAGGAAGTCGAAGGCGTGCGCATCGGCGTGAAGAACGGCGGCTGCGCCGGCATGGAATACACCATGGAGTATGCGCAAACCGCGGGCCCGCACGACGAGGTCGTCGAGGACAAGGGGGTCAAGCTCCTGATCGATCCGACTGCCGTGCTATTCCTGCTCGGCACCGAGATGGATTACCGCACCGACCGCCTGCGATCAGGCTTCGTCTTCAACAATCCGAACCAGACGAGCGCCTGCGGCTGCGGCGAATCGGTCTCGCTCAAGCCTGCCGGCACCGAGAGCGCTGCCACTCCCGAGAAGACGTCGTAGTTCTTCCCGCCTCAAACAATCACTTTGTCATGCCCGGCCTTGGTCCGCGCATCCATGATTTAGAGCTTGGTTTTGAGGTCTAATCGTGGATGGCCGGGCCAAGCCCGGCCCTGACGGAATCAAAGGGATAGAACCTAAGTCACTCGCACCGGGCGCATCATGAAGGCGGGGACATGGTCCCCCATACCTTGCTGCTTCGGTCGCGCGGGCTGATGCTGATGGGTTGCCTTGCTCACTGGCCGGTCGGCTGGAGTGGCATGGGCCACGTGCGCCGGCTTTGGCGTGTTGTGGTGCTTGTGCTGATGCTGGTGGTCGTGCCGGAAATCCCTCCGGCGGTCTTCCCTTGGTTTGCCGCCGTTACTTCCCCCATTGCCGTTCTGCGGCGCCCCCTTCGCCTGAGGACCCTGTGCCTGCCCGTTGAATTGCTTGTTACGTTTCGATCTGCCGCCCCTGCGACGCCGCCCGTTGGATCTTTGCTCGTTTCCGGCCTCACTCGCCTCTGAGAGCTCCGGCGCGCCGTCGAGCCACGGGATGTCCTGGCGCAGCATCTTCTCGATGGCCTTGATCGCCTTGAAATCCTTGGGCGTCACCAGCGTAGCTGCGAAGCCCTCGCGTCCCGCCCGTCCCGTGCGCCCGATGCGATGCACGTAGTCCTCGGGATGAATTGGCACGTCGTAATTGAAGATGTGGCTGACTTCGGGAATGTCGAGGCCGCGCGCCGCTACGTCGCTTGCGGCAAGGAAAGCGATGGTGCCGGCCCTGAAAGCATCGAGCGTCGCCGTGCGCTGATGCTGGTCCATGTCGCCATGCAAGGCTCCGACATTGAAGCCATGGCGCTGCAGCGAGCGATAGAGGATGCCGACGTCCTTCTTGCGGTTGCAGAAGATGATGGCGTTCTTGACGTCGATCTCACGCATCAGGCTCCTCAGTGCCTCGCGCTTGCCGGCGGGATCATCAGGGGCCTTCTTGAGCCGCTGCACGATGGTCGCCGCGGCAGTTGCCTGCGGTGCGACCTCGATGCGTTCGGGGCTGTGCAGGAACTTGTCGGCAAGGCGCTGGATCTCTGGAGGCATGGTGGCCGAAAAGAACAGCGTCTGCCGGGTGAAGGGGAGAAGTTTGCAGATGCGCTCGATGTCGGGAATGAAGCCCATGTCGAGCATGCGGTCCGCCTCGTCGATCACCACGATTTCCACGCCATTGAGCAGGAGCTTGCCGCGCTGGAAATGGTCGAGCAGGCGGCCCGGAGTCGCGATCACCACGTCGGCGCCGCGATCAAGCTTGCGGTCCTGATCCTCGTAGGAGACGCCGCCTATCAGGAGAGCCACGGTCAGCTTGTGGTTCTTGCCAAGGGTTTCGAAATGGTCGGCGACCTGGGCGGCAAGTTCGCGGGTCGGTGCCAAGATCAGCGAGCGCGGCATGCGCGCTCTGGCGCGCCCTCTTTCAAGCCGCGTCAGCATCGGCAGGACGAAGGAGGCGGTCTTTCCGGTCCCAGTCTGGGCGATGCCGAGAACGTCGCGGCCGGCGACGGCGGCGGGGATGGCTTTGACTTGAATTGGGGTCGGAGTTTCGAAGCCTGCCGATTCAACGGCAGACAAAACTTTTGGGCTTAAGCCAAGATGTGAAAAGGTCATGCGTTAGCAAAAATTCCGCGAGGCCCGAAGCGCCTCGCGTCTCTTTTTAGGCGCATAGATTTGCTGCAACGATTCGCAGGTCTTGCGCAAGACTCGACTACAAAGCACCGCTGCGAATGGCCCTGCAATGCTTTCCACTCAAATAGGCGGCATCGCGCATCAGCGCAAGGGGCAAATGCACTCGGGAGGGTGACGAAGAGATGACGATTAGCCTTCTATTCCCGGTTCCTTATAGAGTATCGCAGCCTATTGCGGCAAAGAAAGCCGCGCGAGCTTAGGACACCTATTCATGAACACGACCGATCATGCCGATGTGGCGATCAAGCCGCCCTTTCTTTTCCTCGGTGCGCTTGCCATCGGTTGTCTCTTAAGCCTCGTCGTGCCGATCGGGCCTGGGCTCGGTTCGGCAAACCGCACCCCCCTGGCCACCGGACTCGCGTTCGTTCTTATCGGCTTTGCGCTCGCAGCTTGGTCCGCGCGGGTCTTCCATCTAGCCGGCACGAGCATCGTGCCTGGCGACGCGGCGGCGGCCCTTGTCACCTCAGGCCCCTATAAGGTCACGCGCAACCCGATCTATATCGGCTTCATTCTCGTCTATTTCGGGCTGGCGATCATTCTCACGAGCATGTGGATGCTGCTTCTGCTCATTCCCGTGCTCTTCATCTTGCAAAGGGGAATCGTCGAGCGCGAGGAGGCTTACCTCGAGCGCGAGTTTGGGGAGGCCTACCGCAAGTACAAGGTCAAAGTGCCGCGCTGGCTTTAGTCAGATGTCGAGTTCGTCCGCCTTGGCGAACTCGGCGCGTTCCTGAATGAAACGGAAACGCGCCTCGGGCTTGTTGCCCATCAGCTGATCGACGAGCTTGCTTGTGCTCTTATCGTCGTCGGCAATCTCCACTTTAAGCAGCATCCGCGTGGCGCGGTCCATGGTCGTCTCTTTGAGCTGCTTCGGCAGCATCTCGCCGAGACCCTTGAAACGCGAGACGTCGACCTTGGCCTTGCCGTTGAACTCCTTGCGCAGGAGCTCGTCCTTATGCGCGTCGTCGCGGGCGTACAAGGTCTTGGCGCCTTGGCTCAGACGATAGAGCGGTGGAACCGCAAGATAGAGGTGACCTCCTTCGATGAGTCCGCGCATCTCACGGAAGAAGAATGTGATCAGCAGCGAAGCGATGTGTGCGCCGTCGACGTCAGCGTCGGTCATTACCACCACCTTCTCGTAGCGCAGGTCCTCCTCGCGATAACGCGTGCCGGTGCCACAGCCGAGCGCCTGGATCAAGTCGCTCAGGAGCTGGTTGTCGGCGAGCTTGGACGAGCTTGCCGAGGCCACGTTGAGGATCTTGCCCCTGAGTGGCAGCACGGCCTGTGTGGCGCGGTCGCGCGCCTGCTTGGCCGAGCCGCCTGCCGAGTCGCCCTCGACGATGAAGATCTCGGTGCCTTGCGCGCCACTTGCTGCGCAATCGGCGAGCTTGCCGGGAAGCCTGAGGCGCCGCGTCGCGGTCTGGCGGCCGATTTCTTTTTCTTTCTTGCGGCGAATTCGCTCCTCCGAGCGGTCCACCACCCAGTCGAGCAGGCGGTTGGCCTGGGAAGGGTTGCCAGTGAGCCAATGGTCGAAGGCGTCGCGCAAGCCGTTCTCGACAATGCGGCCCGCGACTGGGCTCGCCAGCCTGTCCTTAGTCTGGCCCTGGAACTCGGGCTCCCTGATGAACAGAGAAAGCATGGCGGCGGCGGTGCCGAGGACATCTTCCGCGGTGACCTGGCTCGCGCGCTTGTTGCCGGTAAGTTCGCCATAGGCGCGCAAGCTCCTGATGAGCGCAGAGCGCAAGCCTGCCTCATGCGTGCCGCCATCTGGCGTTGGGACCGTGTTGCAATAAGAGCTCAGGAAACCGTCGGCGCTCGCGATCCAGGCGATGGCCCATTCGAGCGAGCCGTGCCCTTCCGTCTTCTCGATCCGGCCCGCGAAGACATCCTTGGTGACGGTCTCCTGGCCCTCGATGCGGCTTGCGAGGAAATCCTTGAGCCCGCCGGGGAAGTGGAACACGGCGCTTTCAGGCGTCTCGCTGTCGCCGGCAAGCAGCGCCTTGGCGCAAGACCAGCGGATCTCGACGCCGCGAAAGAGATAGGCCTTCGAGCGCGCCATGCGGAAGAGACGCGCAGGCGCAAATGCGGCATCTTTACCGAAAATCTTGGGATCTGGCCTGAAACGGACGCGCGTACCGCGGCGGTTCTTGACCGGTCCGAGGTTCTTAAGCGGACCATCGGGAACGCCACGGGCGTAGGTCTGGCGGTAGAGCTTCTGCCCGCGAGCGACCTCAACTTCCATGCTCTCCGATAGAGCGTTGGCGACCGAGACGCCCACGCCGTGCAAGCCGCCACTCGTCTCGTAAACCTTGGAGTTGAACTTCCCGCCGGCGTGCAGCGTGGTCATGATGACCTCGAGCGCCGACTTCTTCTTGAACTTGGGATGCGGGTCGACGGGAATGCCGCGGCCGTTATCGATCACCGTGAGAAAGCCGTCCGCCTCGAAATCGACCTCGATGCGGGTCGCATGGCCAGCCACCGCCTCGTCCATGGCGTTGTCGAGCACCTCGGCGAAGAGGTGATGCATCGCCTTCTCGTCGGTGCCGCCGATATACATGCCGGGACGCCGGCGCACGGGCTCGAGGCCCTCAAGCACCTCGATGTCAGCGGCGGTATAGTCCTCGGGCGCGCGCCCGCCTGACCTGCCGCCAGCCGCAGACTTACCAGTCTTGATGGGCTTTCTTTTCAGCTCGTCCTCGAGCTTGGCGAATAGGTCGCGCGATGTGGCGGCTTTGCGCATGGGTCCTTTAGACGCCATAGCTTCGCGAATCTCTCTGCACAGGGGACGCTGTTAGCTCGCACGGGTCCGCGGCTTTTTCAAGAACCGCTTTATCCCTACATTCAGCAGTGAGGCTTGATGCGGAAAGGATGTCTTGATGGCTGAGGAGACCCCGGTTTGCGATTTCGGCTGGAAGGCGCCGTCGTTCACGTTGCCCGGCACTGACGGCAAGACCTATAGCCTCGAAGAGCTGCGCGGGCCAAATGGCACGCTCGTCATGTTCATCTGCAACCACTGCCCTTACGTCAAGGCGGTGATCGACCGTATCGTCCGCGACGTTGACGAGTTGAAGGCCCTTGGCGTGAGCGCAGTTGCCATTTGCTCCAACGATTCGGTGCAGTATCCCGAAGATTCGTTCGACAACATGAAGCGTTTTGCCAAGGAGCACCGCTTTACGTTTCCCTACCTGCTCGACGAGAGCCAAGATGTCGCACGCGCCTATGACGCGGCCTGCACGCCCGACTTCTTCGGCTTCAACGCAAAACTCGAGCTGCAGTATCGCGGAAGGCTGGACGAGAGCCGCAAAGAGGCTGCGCCAGCCAATGTTCGTCGCGATCTGTTCGAGGCGATGAAGCAGATTGCCGCAACCGGACAGGGGCCCCGCGAGCAAATTGCCTCGATCGGCTGCTCGATCAAGTGGAAGGCGGCCTAAGCTCTTATTAACCCGCGCTTAAGCGTACCCCTTTTCCGTTTCTTTACGCGGCCGCTCCTAAAATTCTCGTCAAAAGTGGCGGGATTTTAGAGGAATGGTAATCCGGTACGCCTTCTTGGTGACGATGACTGCGGCATCTGTCTGGGCCGCTATCGTCATGGCTGCAAGGAGCGGCCAGATGCTTCTGGTCGATATCGGCCAAGGCGGCACGAACGCATCGTTCTGGCTGCTTGCCGCGGTCGCCATTCTCATTACGCTTTCGCTCTGTCGCTTCGTGATCTTCGGGCTGCCGGCGATGGTCGACGAGTGGTACGGCGACAAGAAATCCTGGATTTACACCATCATTGCTGGGGGCGCGCTCTACGCGCTGTTCTATCTGATGTAAGCGGGCAGCAAGTTTTGGGGGAGCCTGGCGAGAACCTTCCGTCGGCGTTTCGGGGGAATGCGACTGCAGGGTTCTGCGGGCCGGGCCAAAGTGGGGCGGTCGCTTGCGGGCGACCGCCCCATGTCTTTCGTGACTCTGAGTCCGACTTCGCGTCAGACGCTGTAATACATGTCGAACTCGATGGGGTGGGGGAACATGTCGAAACGCTCCACCTCTTCCATCTTGAGCTCGAGATAGGAGTCGATCGCATCGTCGGTGAAGACATTGCCCTTCTTCAAGAAGGCGCGATCCTTATCGAGCTCCTCGCACGCCTGGCGCAGTGAGCCGCATACCGTCGGCACCTTCTCGAGCTCCTCAGGCGGCAGATCGTACAGGTTCTTGTCGATGGGATTGCCGGGGTTGAGCTTGTTCTCGATGCCGTCGAGTCCGGCCATGAGCATGGCCGAGAAGGCAAGGTACGGGTTGGCGGCAGGATCGGGGAAGCGAACCTCGACGCGCTTGGCCTTTGGTCCTGCGCCGAGCGGAATGCGGCATGAGGCCGAGCGATTGCGCGAGGAATAGGCGAGCAGCACTGGCGCCTCATAGCCCGGCACCAGCCGCTTGTAGGAGTTGGTGGTCGGGTTGGTGAACGCGTTGAGGGCCTTCGCGTGCTTCAGGATGCCGGCGATGTAGTGCAAAGCGGTGTCCGACAAGTCGGCGTATTTGTCGCCAGCGAACACCGGCGTTGAGCCCTTCCAGATCGATTGGTGGGTATGCATGCCCGAGCCATTGTCGCCGAAGATCGGCTTCGGCATGAAGCACGCGGTCTTGCCGTAAACCTGCGCCACCTGGTGGATGACATATTTGTAGATCTGCATCGCATCGGCGGTCTTCACCAGCGGCCCGAACTTGATCCCGAGCTCGTGCTGGGCTGCGCCCACTTCGTGGTGATGCTTCTCGGTGGTGACGCCCATGTCGGCCATCACCGAAAGCATCTCGGAGCGAAGGTCTTGCGCCGAGTCGACCGGCGGCACCGGGAAGTAGCCGCCCTTGGTGCGTGGCCGGTGACCGAGATTGCCCATCTCGTACTCGGTATCGGTGTTGGCCGGCAGCTCCATCGAGTCGATCTTGTAGGTGCAATTGAACGGCTCGGCGGCGAATCTCACGTCGTCGAACACGAAGAACTCGGCCTCGGGGCCGAACACAGCCATATCTCCGACGCCGGTCTGCTTGAGATAGTTTTGTGCCTTGCCGGCAATCGAGCGGGGGTCGCGTTCGTAAGGCTCGTTGGTCAGAGGCTCCAGCACGTCGCAAAAGACGGCAAGCGTGCTCTGCGCGAAGAACGGGTCGAGCACTGCGGAGTCGGGATCCGGCATCAGCTTCATGTCGGACTCATTGATCACCTTCCAGCCGGCGATCGAGGAACCGTCGAACATGATGCCTTCGGAGAAGGCGTCCTCATCCATCACCTTCGAGTCCATGGTGACGTGCTGCATCTTTCCGCGCGGGTCGGTGAAACGCAGGTCCACGAACTTGATTTCGTCATCCTTGATTTTCTTCGTCACACTTTTAGCGTCTG
>JBKOWI010000082.1:0-8155 GCA_046724315.1 Pseudomonadota bacterium
CGGCATCCGAACTGCTGGCCTTGGCGCCCTGACGCGTTTCTTTGCACCTGGCACCAGATTAGCCCGCGCCGGCTCTGCCACCGGCTTGCTGGCGCTTGTCTCCAGCGCTGTGTGAGTCACGGTCGGGCCGGTGGCCGGCGCGAGATATTGCTCGAACACCCAGCCACTCTCTCCGGAGGCGGGATCGGCGACCTGCACCCAGCCGTTTTGACGGTCGAGGACCTGCAACGCCGTGCCGGCCTGATAGAAGCTGATGATTGGGGAGGAAACAGAAGCATCGCTGTGCACCCTCGCGGCAAGTGCGACCTTCGTCCATTCGCCGGTCGGATATGTCGTGCTGGCGGACTGGGCAGGAGTTGATTTTGCCTGTGCCACAGGCAAGAGACCTACATCAGCGGCCGGAGCTTGGCCGTTCTCAGAGGAGCTTGCTGTCGCATCAGGCTTGCGTAGCGACACCGATGCCGGCTGAGAGGTTACCAACGCCGGAAGATCGGAGCCCCACGAACGCAACTGCCGGGCGCCTGGATCGCCAAGGCTTTCTTCAGCGAACAGGCCTTGTGGCTTGTCGCTTCGAAGGAGATCGTGACTCACAACTAAAGCGCCGTAGATGCCGGCGCCTATCAGACTTAAGACTAACAATCCCTTCATGGCCAGGCTCCTACCCGGCCCCCGCGGGTATCTCGGGTTCAAGCGCTTCGTTTTCAACTGGGCGATCGAAATAATCATCCAGTGGCACTCAGCCGCACGATCCAAAGGCGGAACGCGCGAAGCTTGAGACGGTTGCGAAAAGAGCTGAAGGAGTTAGGCGGCGTCCGAGCCGGGAGCTTTCAGGAGTTCCAGCGCTTTACCGAGTTGGCCGGCGGCTCGATCGAGCAGATCGGCCGCCCTGTCGGGATCGCAGCCATGCAACAATAGGACGGCAACCTTGACGCTGCCGTTCGCGCGATCGAGCGCAGCACGAGCTTCATCCCGGCTGCGTCCGGTCAACTGCATCAGCATGTCCTCGCTACGCCGCACGAGCTTCTCATTCAGGGCCCGCACATCGACCATCAGTCCCTGATAGACTCTGCCGAGCAGGATCATCAGCAGAGACGACAGCAGGTTGAGCGCGATCTTCTGCGCCGTGCCGGCCTTCATCCGCGTCGAGCCCGCGATGGGCTCCGACCCCGTGTTGAGAAGGATCGCGTGATGCGATTCGTGCAAGATCGGCGTGTCTCGGTTGTTGGCAATTCCGACCGTGAGCGCGCCGCGCTTTCGCGCTTCGCGCAAGCATGTCATCGTGAATGGCGTCGTCCCGCTCGCAGCAACCGCTATCAGCACATCAGCGGCATTGATCTCATGCCGAGTGACGAGCGCAACGGCTTGCTCCACTTCATCCTCTGCGGCTTCGACCGATTGCAGGAGCGCGTCCTTGCCTCCCGCAATCAGCAGTAACAGCCGGTCATCGGGCCAGCTGAAGGTGGGAATGAGCTCGGCGCCGTCCTGCACACCCATGCGGCCTGACGTGCCGGCGCCGGCGTAGACCAGCCGCCCTCGCTCACGCAGCCTCTTCTGCATGGCGATTGCGGCTGCCTCTATTTCGGGAAGGGCGGCGCGAACGGCCGCAACGGCGGCGAATTGCCCTTCGATCAAAGACTCCAGAATGTCCGCCGGCTCCCAAACATCTATGCCCGCGTAGCGCGGACTGGCGCGTTCTGTGGTCATCTGAGGACTGAAGCGCTCATGTTGGCCAAGGTCCAGCTTCTGCTTGACGTCATGAGGTTGAACGTAGAGCAACCTTCGCTATGGTGAAGGCCGAGTCGGGGCAGGAATTGCACGGGCCTCTTGCCGGCGCAAGCGTGATGAGTAATTGGCCGTTTGACGTGAGGCTTCCCTCGATGAGCAATTACGGCGCGCTGATTTCAGCCGAATTCCGTCAGGCTCCCGATGCGGTGCGCCGCCAAGCCGTTAGTCTCGCGCAGCCTCTGCGCGAGCTTATCGGCTTCTTGAGAAAGAGGCAGCCGCAAGTGGTCGTGACCTGCGCGCGCGGCAGCTCTGCCCATGCCGCCACCTTCGGAAAATATCTGATCGAGCGCTATCTCGGCGTGCCGGTCGCCGAAGCTGCCCCGAGCATCACCTCGGTTTACCACAAAGACTTACGGCTCGATGGTCAACCGTTTCTCGCCATCTCACAATCGGGCCGTAGTGAGGATCTCGTTGAGTCCGCGTCCTCGGCAAAGGCTTCCGGTGCTCTCACTGCCGCCATTGTTAATGATACCGAGAGCCCATTGGCGGTAGCTTGCGACCTCGTTCTGCCGATGGCCGCGGGGCCTGAAGTTAGCGTGGCCGCGACCAAGACGTTCGTCGCATCGCTCACCGCCTTGCTCGACCTGGTTGCCCTTTGGGCCGATGATCGCGCGATCAAGGCCGCTCTCGACCGCTTGCCCGATCGACTCGCATCTGCCTCCGAGCTCGATTGGTCGAAGGGTCTCGGCGCACAGTTCGCCGCGGGTAACTTGGTCATATTGGGCCGCGGTCCCACGCTCGCCATCGCACGCGAAGCGTCCTTGAAGCTTAAGGAGGTTTGCAACATTCATGCTGAGGCGTTCAGCGGCGCCGAATTCCAGCACGGCCCCATCACTCTCGTTTCGAAAGATTATCCCGTGCTCATTTTTGCGGTGGCAGATGCTGCCGGCGCGAACTTGGCCGAAGTCGCCGCCGATCTTTGCCGCAAGGGAGCGTCGGTGCTGGTAACGGGTGAGGGTCACATGGGAACACGCTTGCCGACTCTTGCGCCAGATCATCCCGACACCGACACCGTGTGTCTCATTCAAAGCTTTTATGCGCTCGCTATCCATCTCGCACAGCATCGCGGCATCAATGTCGACCAGCCGCGGCACTTGCGAAAGGTCACGCGCACGCGATGAGCGGGTCACAGGGGTTCGCCATTGCCGCCGACACTGTTTTCGACGGTTGGCAACAGCACCAAAATGCTGCTGTCATCATCGAAGGCTCTATCATCGCCGGCCTGGTCCCGCAGTCGGAACTCCCGGTGGAACTCGAGATTCGCAAGCTGCCCCCTGGGTCATGGCTTGTTCCAGGGTTCATCGACATTCAAGTGAACGGTGGCGGGGACGTCCTGTTCAACAATTCGCCGACGCCCGAGACCATACGCAAAATCGCGGAGGCGCATCGGAAGTTTGGCACCACCTCGCTGCTCCCGACTTTCATCACGGATACGCCCGAAAAGACGGGAGCCGCCGTGGCGGCGGCCCAATCGCTGGTGGGAAGCGAGCCGAGCATTCTCGGCATTCATCTCGAGGGACCATTCCTCTCGCCGGAAAAACCAGGGGTGCATAATCCGGAGCTGATGCGATCCCCCGAACCTGCCGACCTCGAAATGCTTTGCGGCCCGCGCAAAGGCGAGCTGCTGGTGACTTTGGCGCCGGAACGCGTGCCGCGAGGCTTTATTGCTGAACTCGTCAAGTCAGGGGCTCGCGTTTCGCTCGGCCATTCGATGGCAACCTATGATGAGACTCTGCTGGCGATGAAGGAAGGTCTCAGCGGCTTCACGCATCTCTTCAATGCCATGAGGCCTTTGGCCAGCCGCGAGCCTGGCCCGATCGCCGCGGCGTTGGAGTCGGCAAATGCCTGGTTCGGGATGATCGTCGACGGATTCCACGTGAGCCCGGTGATGCTTCGTCTGGCGCTGCGAGGGCGGGCTCGACCTGTTCTTGTCACTGATGCGATGGCGCCGGTCGGGGGCGGTCTGTCGAAGTTCAGTCTTTACGCCGAGGAAATCGAGGCGATAGACGGCCGGTGCGCGAGGGCAGATGGCACTTTGGCGGGGGCAGCCATCGATATGGCCACGGCGGTCCGGAATTGCGTCCGCCTTCTCGATGTTCCGCTGGAAGACGCCATCACCTACGCATCAAGAAATCCGGCCGAATTCCTAGGCCTTGGGCACCATTTAGGGTCGGTTCGAACGGGCAACCGCGCCGATCTCGTGGCCCTTAATCCCCACAGCCTTGAGGTGCTTGGGACTTGGGTCGCCGGCCGAGAATCGGCTAAGTGAAGGGCGAGTAGGGCCAGCGTGTCGCAGCCAGGTCCTGCTTGATTGCTGCCACAGTTGCGTCAAAAGGACCTGCTTGAAGTCATTTGCAGTTCGTTAGTCACTCGACATTTAGGATAATGACTGGTAACCGCATACAGGTTCCCACTGCAATGGGTTCAAGCACCAATCAATGCCTGACCAATTCTTTATCGGAATAGACGGGGGCGCCTCGTCTTGCCGGGCTCGCCTACGCGATGTGGAAGGTAATTTGTTAGGCGAGGGGCTGAGTGGCCCAGCCAATATTCATTTAGATTTAGACCTAGCGAAAGATTCCATCCGGGCGGCGAGCCGGGCAGCCATACGGGCCGCAGGCCTCGATGAGCGCGTTCTCCACCGTGCACACGCTGGGTTAGGATTGGCCGGCGCCGGCCTGAGAAGCGCTTGTGACCGCTTGTGTGCTGGCCTGAACTCCTTTGCGTCAACCGTTGTCTCGACCGATGCCTATATCGCTTGGCTCGGGGCGCATCGCGGCGGCAACGGCGGCATCGTGATCCTCGGCACAGGGTCATGCGGATTGGCCATTGTGGATGGCAAGCGAATCGATGTTGGCGGCTGGGGGGCCGAGATTTCCGACGAGGCCGGTGGCCAGAGGATGGGCCGGGAGGCGCTTCGCCGTAGCCTGTGGTCCTATGATGGGCGGGCCGAGCGCAGCAAGCTTTCCGATCTCATTCTTGACCGCTATCGGCGCGATCCAGCGAAAATTGTCGCGTTTGCCTCAAGCGCTACGCCCGCTCAATACGCGGAGTTGGCCCCGCTAGTGTTCGAATATGCGTCACGCAGGGACCCGCTCGCCGTCGAGCTGGTGCAAGAGGCGGCCGATGCCGCGGCGCGCATCATCGATCGCCTGGTTGCCGGAGGTGTCTCGGCGGTCAGCCTGACTGGCGGTCTTGCCGAACCGTTGATGCCCTGGCTGCCATCCCGCTTGCACGATTTTCTGGCGGCGCCGCAAAGCGACCCTCTGGATGGCGCGATCCTGATGGCTCGCCACGAGCTCCAGAGACGCCGCGAGTGCCCAGAAACCCAACGCAGCTCTGCGGCCTAGTTCCCCGGAACCATCTCGAGTTTCAATTGCCCATCAGACGATTTGGGCGGTCCCCGTCTAAGAGCCGTTAACCAACATCTGGAGTTTGCCCGGCCTCCAAGGTGGAACACGACGGAGAGATTCCGACCGCGATTAGCTCCCGCGCGAAGCTACGCTCGTTCGGGTGGTAAAAGGTGTGCCTGCCAACCGGTTGTCCTTCAGCGCGTGCCCAGGATGGCAGCGAGCCGCCGCGTCTCTCGCGAACAACTGTCGGATTCAGGAAGTGCGTCGCGCCCGCGGTTGGGTCCGGCATGTTTCCATTGAGGACGGCATCGGCGATGTGGGCGGCACTCCGGTACCGAGGATCGTCGGGAGATAATTGCTCGATCTGCTCTCGCTTGGTCATCCAAGGCTCGAACTGCCAAGGATCGGTCACCACGTCCTTGATATTGTCGCCCCATCTGCCGTTCCTCGTGCGATTGAGGATGACATGAGCAACCGCGGCCTTGCCCTCGTCAGACTCCTCGGAAGCCTCGAAGACAATAGTCCTGACCAGGTAGTCGCGGTCCTCGGCATTGTAGCTCGGTACCGCCTCACCGAGGTCGGTGAGGGGTATTTGGGTGCTCGCGCTTTTTCCACTCTCTGACGAAATCGGCGAGGGGCACCGGGACGTCGCGTCTATTGAAGCATGAAGAGGTGTCGCGCCACCAAAGAGGAAAAGTGCAAGGGTGAATGATAGTCGAATCCGCACTCTCGTCTCCTTCAGTTCCTTTGGTTTTGGGGTGAAGGATGCGGATTCGCCGCAGGAAGGCGCTCATTTCATGACCAGAATTGAACGATCTTGGGAACAATTGAGGCCATAAACGGCAGGGTTAACGTTTTGGGCCCTTAGTCCGGGCTTTGATCTTCGAGAAAATCGAGATTAGGCGACGTGCCAAACTCGATGTGGGCGCTAAGATCGCTCGCGCGGTGGACGACGTCGCTGCCAAACCGAACGGCAAGCGTGTCGATCGCCACCTCCAGACGCCGCCGCCGGGCAAGCGGGCTGAACAGGTCGAGCTGGACCTGACTATCGATAGCGAGCAGGTCGTAAGCGGCCATGCCGACCAGGCGGAAGGGCCCGGGATGGCTGAACTCGTCTAAAAGATCGATCGCAACTGAGTAGAGCCGCTCCGTGACGTCGGTCGGTTCGCTAAGCCGCCGCTGACGCGTCAGGATTTGAAACTCTGCCGTCTTGAGCTTGGTCGCCACGCCGTAGGCGACATATCCCTTCTGCCTGAGGCGCCTGCCGACTGCCTCGGCTGACCGATGCAGATGAAGTTTGATGTCGGCCTTCTTGTGCACATCCTTTTCGAGCGTGCGCTCAGACCCGATGCTTTTGGATATTCGTCGGCCGAGGACGGGACGCGGATCCTCCGCGTGAGCAAGCGCGTGGAAGTGAGTGCCAGCGCTTCCAAGCTCCGCTGCAAGGAGCACGGGATCGGCTTTGGCGATGTCGCCGATGGTGAAGAAGCCAACGCGCTTGAGTCGCGTCTCGGTTTTGGGCCCCACCCCCCAGAGCCGGGAGATCGGAAGCGGAGCAAGCCAGGCTTTGGCGTCTTCTGGCGGGACGATGGTCAGGCCATCAGGCTTCTGCCAGCCGCTTGCGACCTTGGCCACATATTTGGTCGCCGACAGGCCGACCGAAACGGTGAGTCCCGTGGCCCCGCGGACGGCATCCTTGAGCCGGCGGCCCATACTCCTTGGATCGCCGAAGAGCTGCTCCGAGCCGGTCATGTCGAGAAAGGCTTCGTCGAGACTCAAGGCCTCGACCTCAGGCGAAAAGTCCGCGAACACCCCCATGATCGTCCCGGAGACTTCCTGATAGCGATCGAAGCGGGGCGGAATGATCACCGCCTGCGGACAGAGCCGGCGCGCTCTTGCCATCGGCATAGCGCTGCCGACACCATAAGGTCTCGCCTCGTAGCTCGCCGTGAGCACGACGCCGCGATTGCTGGTAGAACCGACCAACACCGGCTTGCCGCGTAAGCCCGGATCGTCCAGCTGCTCAACCGCCGCATAGAACGCATCCATATCGGCGTGAGCGACAATCCGTGGCCAGGCGCTTCCAAGGCGAATCATCGCAAGGGGAGTCTAGACCAGGGCGGCTTGAACGTCGGCCTGTTTTGTGGCGCCTAGGGCTAGTCCTCGCCGGAAGTCGCGGCGATAACGCGGCCGCCGGGGGCACTCGCTTGAGTAACAAGTCGCGCGAGGCCGAGGCCGATCAGCATCGCTGGCACGAAAATGAGCGTGCCCTTGGCCAGGAATGGGAGAGAAGTGATGGCAGGGCCGGGGCAGAAGCCCGATAGGCCCCAGCCGATGCCGAACAACCCGGAGCCGACGACGAGCCTGCCGTCGATGTCCTTCAAGGTGGGCACAAGGAACCGCTCAGCGAGTAAGGGCCGCGGCCGCCGCAAGACGAACAGGTAGCCGATAAGGCTTATGACCACCGCGCCGAGCATCACGAAGATGAGGCTCGGATCGAAGGTGCCGGCAAGGTCGAGGAAGTTCTGGACCTTCGCCGGATTGGCCATGCCCGAGATTAGGAGGCCAAGACTGAAAATGAGGCCGGCGATAAAATTGATGGCGGCACGCATGGGTCAGCTCCCGAACAGGTGACGCATGACGAACACCGTGGCGAAGCCGGTCGCCATGAAGATCGCCGTGGCGACGAAAGAGCGGGGCGAGAGCCGAGCGATGCCGCACACCCCATGTCCGCTGGTGCAGCCGCCGCCAAGGCCCGCGCCAAACCCGACCAGAACGCCGGCGCCTGCCATGAGCGCTGCATTCGCCGAGACGGTCTGCGCAAAGGGTGCGCCGGCAAAAACCGGATAGAGGAGAGAAGCGGCGAGCAGGCCAAAAACGAACAGGGCAGCCCCACCCACCTCGTTCCCGGCATAAGGCGGTAGGAGGCGGCCGACGATGCCGCTGATCCCTGCGATCCGCCCGTTGAACGCCATGAGCAGCACGGCGGAAAGGCCGATCAGGATGCCGCCGAGCGT
>JBKOWI010000105.1:0-4553 GCA_046724315.1 Pseudomonadota bacterium
GAGACTGGATGAACTCGGAAAACCGGCTTGGCTCGGGCTGCTGGTGCTGAGCTTCATCATTGCCTGGCCGCTTGGCCTCGCTCTCTTGGCGTATCTGATGTGGAGTGGGCGAATGGGATGCTGGAAACATGCCGGCGCGAGTCGCTGGCGAGAAGGACTGCAAGCTCGGGGCCGCTGGTATCGAATGCAACAATCAAGCGGCAATAAGGCCTTCGATGAGTATCGCGACGAGACCCTGCGCCGCCTCGAGGAGGAGGAGCGCGAATTCAGAGAGTTCCTCGATCGGCTACGCCATGCAAAAGACAAGGTCGAGTTTGACCAGTTCATGGCGGAGCGCGCCGGTCGACCAGAAGCGTCGGCATCGTAAGCACCTCGAGTGTTCCTTTCTGCTGCAAAAAGAAGGGCGGTGCCAGACGGCATCGCCCTTTTTTCCCTCGCGTAAGCACACAGGCAATGTTCGTCTTGCTCCGCACATGCGGTGCTCGTCTGCAAGTCGTGTGGCCGAGTCTATTCCACTGCCGGCCGTTTGGGCTTCTCCAGCATCAATGCGGCCTGTTTCTGGATGCGGCGGCCAATCCGCTCGCCGATCCAACCCAGCACACCAGGTAGCTGGAGCTCCAACCGCACTGAATCATCGAGCACGTCGATATGGCCAGCGACCCGCTGCCCCAGAGCGATCATGTGAAAGCTCAGCCGATCGTCCGTCCATTGATGATCGAGCGCCGTGGTGAACGGAGCGAGCTGCGCCCGGATTTGGCCGACGCTTTTTTGCAGGCGACGCTTGGCCTCCTCCCGTCCGAGCTCATGGGAAATGGTCATCACCAGCGGCTTGGGCATTCGGCTCCAACTCCAATCGAGAGCACCGTTGCAATTAGGCAAACAGCCGGCCGCTGGGAAGGATCGTATATCCCCGGCCGATAGTACGCTCCGGGTGATCCCTGCTATAAACCACCTGTGGAGACTTAGAGCCAGTATCCTGGGCGCGGAGACGAGATGTCAAAAGCGGCGCGCGATGCCGGACAGATTGATGCAGAGGCAACCATCTCATGGTCCGGCTGGGGCGGCAGTGTCGACGGGGGTAGCGGCCGTTTGCATGCGCGGACCGCTACCCAGGTTGAACTTGGCGGCCCCGGCGAAGCAACCAATCCCGAGGAGCTGCTCGCGGCAGCCCTCGCCAACTGCTACACCTCGACCCTGACCGCTCACGCTCGTGCGCGAAAGATCGACCTCGGGCATATCGAGACCAATGCGCGCACGCGGCTGTCATGGGACGAAAAGACCCCCCATCACATCGCGCAAGGCGTGCTGTCGGTGCGCATCACGACTTCGGAATCCGAAACGATGGTCCGCCAACTCGCCGAAGACGCCCGTTCGCATTGTCCGATTTGCAACGTCCTTGGCGCGACCGCCGATGTGTCGCTATCGGTGACCGTGATACCGGCAGATTGAGCCAACGGAAGATTGATTGCGCCCAGCCAGCCATTACTCCTGATCGGAGCGGCAGCGATATTCTGCCGCCCGCTCAGCGTGCCATCATCAATCGGCCGTCGATCTTGCGCCGGTCCATTCCGGGGCCGCTACGGCGTAGCGTTCGTGAACCCTGATGCGCGCCAAAGTTAGCACGGTGCTCCACACCGCCAAGCCAATCAGAAGCGCGACGCTGACGGCCAAGGCCAACTCATAAACCGTGTGCGGGTCGAGGGGGCTGTACTCCTGGTACAATCTGACAAACTTGGCTTTTCCGTGCAGCGCTTTGGTTGAAGTCAAGGATTTGTCGATGCCGTAGGCAAAATTGACCAGCCAAGCCAGCGTGCATAGCGTCGCATGAGCGAGGAGAAATGCCAGGCCGGGTCGCATCAGCAGCAGGCAAGCCGAGAGCAGCGCCAGATATTCCGGATTGACGTGATAGAAAAACGCAAAGAACCAAGCGAGCACTGCGTAGAACAACGCGGCAATGTTCTCAGTCAACCGCTGAGATGATGACGCGTTTTTCAAGTTGACGTCCTCCCACAGATAGATCGCGACGAGCGTCAGCACCACAGAGGCGGTAAGGCCCAGTGTTCCCGAAATTCGCAAGGTGTGCGGAACCGACAGGCCAAGCAATGGCGTCAGCCAGGTCCAGAAGCTGATGCTGAACGGCGCGGCGGGGTGAAACGAGGCGAGCGGGACGTGATCGACCCAGGTGAAGGCCCCCACGAACTGCACCAAGTAAGCCAGAGCGACCGGCGTCGCACCGATGAGAAGACGTTTCCAGAGCTTTGGCGAGGGCGATAGGGCCAGCAGCGGGAAGAGAAGCAGAATAATGAAGATCTTGCCCGCGGCGACGCCAAAACCTGCGACCAGAAGGGCGGCCGAATACCGACGGGCGGCGATGCAGGCGAGGACCGCCAGGATGAATACGAAAGCGATGATCTCGTCCTGCGCCATCACCACCGAACTCATCCACTGGGAGGGAAGCAGCAGGTAGGCGGAGGCAAGCAACAGACGCGTCGTTCCCGTTACGGGTTCCGGATAAAGGCTGAGAGCGAACCAGAGCAGCGCGGCGCCGAGGAGTTCATAAAGAATGAGCGTGATCCTGTAGTTCTCGAACTCATTGGCGAACACATCGACGGGAGCAAAAAAAGCGGCCTCCGCGAAACCGAGCAGAGGAGGATGCTGAGCATATCGCGAATGCCCGATCAGAAGCTTGAACGGATGCCGGGCGATCTCCTGGAGCATGTCCACATCGTCGGTGAACTCGCGTTCCTCGACAAAGCTTCCAAGCATCACCAGCAGCAGCAGCCGGAACAGCAGGAGAGCCAGGATGAAAAGCGTGAAATCCCGGCTTAGAAACGCCTGGATAGTCGGTAAATACGCTCTCCTTCGTGCCTCAACGCTATGCATCTGACGACCCCCAATCTCGCCCGACCGAATAGTTGTGACGATCACGTCAACTTCGATTCGAGATGCTCCGCTAACCTCAGAGACATAGAGACAATGGTGAATGTCGGATTGGCAAAGCCGACGGTTGGAAAGACCGAACTGCCGCCGATGTAGAGATTGTCGACGTCGTGCGAGCGGCAGTCGGGATCTACGACGCCCTTGTCGCGCTCGCGCGACATGCGGGTTGTGCCCATATGGTGGTTGCCGGCGTACATCGACGTGGGCCAAGGGCTTTCAGGATTAAGCACCCACTCCTCGATTTTGACGCGGCCGGCCTCGAGTCTGCCGAGTTCGGAGGCCAGCGTTTTCATGAAGACCGCGACGGTTTTGCGATCCTCGGTCGTGAGGCGCCAGTCAAGCATGGCGCGCCGAAGGCCAAGTTGATCGCGCTCCTCGTCGAGCAAGACACGGCTGTCGGGATTGGGACGCGGCTCGAGCCGCACCAACACATCCGTCATGCCGGTCCTGCGACCCCATAGAGTGGCGCAGATATCGGCGACTTGCTCCTGCTCCTGCACCTCCGGCGCCAAGGCCAAATGCGGGTTGAAGCTGCGCAAGTCTTCGGGATCGAGGAACTTCCCGAATTCGTTGTAGACCACTTTGCCGTAGAGAGCTGTAGCGACCGTCTCGAAATGCCGGAGCACGTTGTAAGCGATCCCAAACGGATGCTCCGGGAACTGTCTGTCGTGCACAGCCCGCCAACCTGCATAAAAGGCGTTCAGGCCGGGATTCGTCGGATGCTTGTCGAAAGCGACGCGCAGCGGCGTTTCAATGTCGCTTGCGACCAGACCGGATGATACATGCGCATGCTCCATGAAGCAGCGGCCGACAAAGCCGCTGCTGTTCCCGAGGCCGTTCGGTGTGACGTCAGAGTTCAGCAGGAGCCGGGCGTTCTCGATTCCGCCGGTCGCCAGCACAAAGGCCGTGCCTTTGGCAACGCCACGCTTGCCCTGATAGGCGGAGATCTGAACGCAATCGAGATGATCGCCTGCCGCGCTCGCGACGAATTTGGTGACATTCGCATTCAGATAGATCGTGATGTTTTCTGCCTTGCTCAGCTCCTCACGGTATTGCAGGCCGAATCGCGTGGGACTATCCCGGCCGAAGCGTGTGATGAGCTTGTGCGGATCGAATTGCGGCGGCTGGATGTCAAGGTCACGCCAAAGCGATTCGTCGAAACGCGGTTCCCCGATCTGGACGATTGCGGCCGCTCGTGCATAGAAGCGGGACAATTCCTCGTGGGTGAGCGGCCAGCCGCTCAAAGGTATCCAGGGCCGTTCCTTGAAATCCCCGGGCTCAATGCGCAGGCAAAGCCCTCCCCAGTGATTGGTCGATCCGCCGAAATACCGCAGGCGGCAGTCTTCGAGCCCGAAATAGGGAAGCCCGACGTTTTTTCCGCTATAGGAGTCCTGACTCTGTTCGTCGTAATCGAGTCCGCCGGCTTCGAGCAGACAGACCTTCTGCGCTCGCCCGATGAATTCGCGACAGATCGTGATGCCGCAAGCGCCAGCGCCGATGATGATCAAGTCTGCGGCGATATCGTTCGGAACTTCCGAGGACCTGTAATCGACGATCATTCGCTGTCTCGGTTATGCCAAAGCCAGGATGGCGCAAATCCGCGCTTCGATATC